>NZ_JBEZMS010000005.1:0-247726 GCF_040652815.1 Micromonospora sp. NPDC048169 | reverse complement strand
CGGCGGCGAGCAGCGCGGCGGCGGCGAGCGCGACGGCGCTGGCCGCGAGCCCGGCGGGCAGCGCGCGGCCGAACCGGGTGAGGCTGGTCCGCGCGTCGGGCCAGGCGCCGGTGACCGACCTGTCGTGCAGCGCGGCGCTGGCCGTGGCGAGCGCCGGGGCGAGCGTGAGCACCGGCAGCGCGGCGAGCGCCACGGCGAAGCCGAGCAGCGCCAGGTCGGTCGCCTCGCGCAGCGTGTCCCGCCAGTCGGCGCGGGCCGGCACGGTGTCGGGATGGGCGGGCAGGGCGTCGGTGGAGGCGGGCACGGCGGTCATCCCTTCAGCCCGCTGGTGTTGATGCCCTCGACGAGCATCCGCTGGAAGGCCAGGAAGAACAGGAACACCGGCAGCAGCGACAGCACGGACATGGCGAACATGGGGCCGACGGCGCTCTGGCTGGTCGAGTCGATGAACAGGGTCAGCGCCACCGGGACTGTGTAGTCCTCCAGGCTGGACAGGAACACCAGCTGCCGGAAGAAGTCGTTCCAGGTCCAGATGAACGAGAAGATCGCCGTGGTGACCAGCGCCGGACGGCTCAGCGGCAGGATGACGTGCCGGAACACGCCGTACGGGGACGCGCCGTCGATGGTGGCCGCCTCGTCCAGCTCGCGCGGGATGCCGCGCATGAACTGCACCATGAGGAAGACGAAGAACGCCTCGGTGGCCAGGAACTGCGGCACCAGCAGCGGCAGGTACGGCCAGTCGCCGCCGACCAGGCCGAGGCTGCGGAACAGGATGTACTGCGGCACGATCAGCACGTGCCCGGGCAGCAGCAGCGTGCCGATCATGACGGCGAACCACAGCTTGCGCAGCCGGAACCGCAGCCGGCCCAGGGCGTACGCGGCGAGCAGGCAGGACAGCGCGTTGCCGGCGACGGTGAGCCCGCTGACCAGTGCGCTGTTGAGGAAGAACCGGCCGAAGCTGATGTCGAAGTTGGTCCAGCCGTCGAGGTAGTTGCCGGGGGTGAACCGTTCCGGCAGCAGGCCGACGTTGCTGGCGATCTCGGCCTGCGACTTGACCGAGGTGCCGAGCATCCAGAACAGCGGGTAGAGCACCACCGCGACGATCGCCACCAGCACGACCAGCCGCAGCACGCTCCGGCCGCCGCCCGGACGGCGGCGGGTCGTGGCGAGGGCCGTCATGAGTCGTCTCCGTCCGAGTAGTGCACCCAGAACCGGCCGGTGCTGAAGAAGACGGCGGTGACCAGGCCGATCGCCACCAGGAACACCCACGCCATCGCCGAGGCGTAGCCCATCTCCAGGTCGGTGAAGCCGGAGATGTAGAGCTTCAGCGTGTACATGAGGGTGGAGTCGACAGGGCCGCCGGTGCCGTTGCTGAGCACGAACGCGGCGGTGAAGCCCTGGAAGCCGTTGATCGTCTCCAGCACCAGGTTGAAGAAGATCACCGGGGAGAGCATGGGCAGCGTGACCGCGCGGAAGCGCCGCCACGCCCCGGCGCCGTCGACGGCCGCCGCCTCGTACAGCTCGGTGGGCACCTGCTTGAGCCCGGCCAGGAAGATCACCATGGGTGCGCCGAACTGCCAGATCGCCAGCACCATCAGCGTCTCCAGCGCCCAGTCCGGGTCGGCGACCCAGGGCAGCCCCTCGACGCCGAACAGGGCGAGGAACGAGTTGAACGCGCCGTCCCGGTTGAACATGTTTACCCAGACGATCGCCAGCGCGACGCTGCCGCCGAGCAGCGACGGCAGGTAGAACAGGCTGCGGAACAGCCCGACGCCGCGCCAGGCGCGGTTGAGCAGCAGCGCCACACCGAGCGCGGCGGCCAGCTTCAGCGGCACCGCGATCAGCGCGAACGTCAGCGTGACCCGCACCGCGTGCCAGTACGACGGGTCGGCGGTGAACATCCGCTCGTAGTTGGCCAGCCCCACCCACCGCACCTCGGACAGCGGGGTGAGGATGTCGTAGTCGGTGAAGCTCAGCCAGAGCGAGAGCAACATGGGGATCGCCGTGACGCCCATCAGTCCGATGAGCCAGGGCGAGAGGAAGACGTACCCCGCCAGACCCTCGCCGAGCCGGGCCCGGCCGGCCCCGCGCCGCGTGGGGCGGGGGCCGGCCGGTCCGGTACGCGGGGTCCGGCCGGGCACCGTGGTGAGAGCCACGGGACCGGTCCTTTCGTGGGGTCAGGCGATCGCGGCTTTGCAGGCGGTGACGAACTGCTCGGCCGCCTGGGCCGGGGTGGCACGGCCGTACTGGGCGTTCTCGGCGGCCTTCGTCAGCTCGGACTTGACCTTGCTGTGGCCCTTGATCGGCACCTGCGGCGAGGCGCCGAACTTCTGCGCCAGCTCGGACTCGACCTGGATGGACTGCTTCATGGCCGGGTCGGTGGTGGTCTCGCTGACCTTGGCCCGCAGGTCCATGTTGGACGGCAGGCCACGGTCGGTGCCGAGCAGCGCCACCGCCTCCGGGTCGTTGTTCAGAAAGTTGATCACGTCGACGGCGACGTCCTTGTGCTTGCTGCCCTTGAACACCGACCAGTACATCGAGGCCCGCGCCCACTGGGCGCTCGGGTCACCCGGGTACGCGATCACGCCCAGCTCGTCCTTGGTGTTCTTCTTCAGGTCCGGCATCTGGTTGGCCCAGACCCAGGAGGTGGCCGCCTTGCCGGTGACCACTAGTTGCTTGGTGATGTCGGTGGCGTTGCCCTCGTGGATGACGTCCGGCGTCGGGGTGGCGCCCCGGTCCCGCGCGCCCTTCCACAGCTCGAACCACCTCGTCACGTCCTCGACGGTGAAGCCGAGCTCCTTGCCCTTGTACAGGTCCTTGCCCTGCTGACGCAGCCACACCCAGAGCGCCTTGTAGTCGGCGCTCGGGTCCTGGGTGCCGGGCACCTTCGTCTTCTTCGCCACCTGCTCGGCCCAGGCGATGTGCTCCTCCCAGGTCATCCCGGTGGTCGGCTCGGGCAGCCCGTTCTTGGTCAGCAGCGTCTTGTTGTAGACCAGGCCCTGGGTGTTCTCCCCGGCGGCCACCCCGGCGAGCTTGCCGTCGACCACGCCGTACTCCAGCAGGCTCTTGGGGAACTTCGACACGTCGAGCTTGCCGGAGTCGCGGTAGCTGCCCAGGTCGAGCGTGGTGCTGCGGCCGGCGTACTCGGCCAGGTAGTTGTCGTCGATCTGGAACAGGTCGGGCGGGTTGCCGCCGGCGGTCAGCGTGGCGAGCTTGTCGAAGTAGCCCTGGTTGGCCTGCCAGGTCTTCTCGAACGTCACGTCCGGGTGCTTCTTGGTGTAGAGGGCCAGGGCGTCCTCGGTGAGCTTGGCCCGGGCCTCGCCGCCCCACCAGAAGACGGAGAGTTTGACCGGGCCGCCGTCGCCGCCGGCGGAGTCGTCGCCGCAGCCGGCCGCGCCCAGGGCGAGGGGCACGGCGAGCGCGACGGCGGCCAGGCCGCGCACGAGTCGGCGTCGGGTCAGAGGGGTACGGTGATCCCGCCCGGCGGGTACGCCGGCGGTGGGGGACGTTGCGGGGTGCATCTGCGCTCACTCCTCGGCTGTGGGAGGCGACGACGTCACCGGCGGCCGTCCACGGGCCGCCCGGGTCCGCAGTGCTGTGCGGGCCCGGGCCACCTGTTCAGGCTCCGGTGCCGTCCCGGCCGGGCGCGGGGACGGGCCCGGTCGAGTCGCGGACGACCAGTTCGGTCTGGAGCATTACCTGTGCGGTGGTGCGACGGTCGCCGGCCGCCGGGCCCCGGCCCCGGGCGCCGCGTGGCGCGTCGGAGTCGAGTTGCAGCAGCATGTCGACGGCCGTCCGGCCGGCGGCCGCGGTCGGCGTGGCCACCGTCGTCAACTTGGGGCGGGTGAGCCGGCTCAGCGCGATGTCGTCGACGCCGACGACGCTCACGTCGTGCGGCACCCGCGCCCCGATCGCGTCCAGCCCTTCGATCAGGCCGATCGCCATCAGGTCGTTGTAGGCGAGCACGGCGGTGACGCCGCTGCGGCGTACCTGTTCGGCCAGGGCGCCGCCGCCGGTCTCGGTGGGCTGGTTGGGTCCGAGAATGGTCAGTTCCGCTCCCCCGCCCCGGGCGGCGGCGGTCGCGGCGCGGCGCATCTCCCGGGCGGTCCAGGAGCCGCGCGGGCCGCCGAGCAGCGCGATCCGGCGGTGGCCGAGCCCGAGCAGGTGCTCGATCGCGGCCCGGGCGCCCTGCCCGACGTCCATCATCACGCAGGGCAGGCCGGCGACCTGGCGGTTTATCACCACCACCGGGACCTCGCGGCTGACCTGCTCGATCAGGCTGTTGCTCATCCGAGGGCTGCACAGCAGCACGCCGTCGACCTGCTTGGCCAGGGCGTGGACCAGGTCCTCCTCGGCGACCGGGTCCTCGTTGGTGTCGGCCACGAAGACGTGGTAGTCGCGGTGCCGGGCCTGCCCCTCCGCCGCCTTGATCAGCGGCGGGAAGAACGGGTTGGCGATGTCGGCCACGATCAGGCCGATGTTGTGCGTACGGCCGGTGATGAGGGCCCGGGCGGCCCGGTTGGGCCGGTAGCCGAGGTCCTCCGCGCAGGCCAGCACCCGGACCCGGGTCTCCGGGTTGACCAGGTGCGGGGCCGAGAACGTCCGGGACACGGTGGAGATGTGCACACCGGAGGCGCGGGCGACGTCCCGGATGGTGGCTGGCACGGCGGGCTCCCTCGTCCGATGTGGTGGGCGTCACGGGTGCCGCCCATTAATGCAAACGGTTGCGCCCGTGTCAACGGTCCATTGTTGCGGCTCGATTTCGCCGGCGTTCCCATCGCACGCATGAATGCTGATCAATGCGGATGGATAGGGCGGCTTGGCCGGCAACCGTTGACGACGTATCCATCGTCGTGGTTTCTTCGGCTGCAAACCTTTGCAGCCGACTGCCGGGGAGGCCGACGTCATGTCACCACCGGCCCGGGAACGGGTCCGCCACGCCCTGGTGGGTGCCGGAGCGCGCGCCGAGATGTTCGTCCGCGCCCTCGCGCTCGACCACGCCGACACCGCCGAGCTGGTCGCGCTCGCCGACGTCAACCAGACGAGGATGGACGCGCACAACCGCTGGCTGGCCGAGCTGGGCCACCCGCCGGTGCCCACGTACGCCGCCGCCGACTTCACCGCCATGCTCGCGACGGAACGCGTCGACGTGGCGCTGGTGACCAGCGTGGACGCCACCCACGACGAGTACGTGACGGCGGCGCTACGGGCCGGTTGCGACGTGGTCGTGGAGAAGCCCATGACCGTCGACGCGGACCGGTGCCGCCGCATCCTCGACGCGGTCGCCGAGACCGGCCGGCGCGTCACAGTCGCGTTCAACTACCGCTACAACCCGCTGCACGAGCAGGTCCGGCGGCTGCTCGCCGACGGCGCGGTGGGCGAGATCGGATCGGTGCACTTCGAGTGGCTGCTCGACGTGCGCCACGGCGCCGACTACTTCCGCCGCTGGCACCGCGACAAGTCCGTCTCCGGCGGGCTGCTCGTGCACAAGTCCGGCCACCACTTCGACCTGGTCAACTGGTGGCTCGACGCCCGCCCGGTCGAGGTGCACGCGTACGGCAGGTTGTTCTTCTACGGCGCCCACGGCCGCCGGCACGGCTATGCCCGCGACTACGACCGGGCACACGGCTCCCCCGCCGCCGACGGCGACCCGTTCGCGCTGCGCCTCGCCGACCACCCGCGGCTGCGCGAGCTGTACCTCGACGCCGAGGCCGAGGACGGCTACCACCGCGACCGCAACGTCTTCGCCCCCGGCGTGACCATCGAGGACGACCTCGCCCTGCTGGCCCGCTACGACACCGGCGCGACGATGACCTACCACCTGACCGCGTACGCCCCCTGGGAGGGCTACCGGGTGATGGTCAACGGCAGCCGGGGCCGCCTCGAACTGGAGGTGACCGAGAGCGACCACGTCAGCCCGGCCGTCGCCGGCGCCCTGAAGGGCGCGGCCCTGCACGGCGACGAGGCGGCGGTGGAGCGGGGCGCGGCCCGGCTCACGCTGCGCCCGTTCTGGGCGCCGCCGCAGGAGATCCCGGTCGAGGGCTGGACCCGGCGCGGGCACGGCGGCGCGGACACCCGGATGACCCGGGTGCTGCTCGGCGGCGAACCCGACCCGCTCGGCCGGGCCGCCACCGCCCGCGACGGCGCACTGGCGCTGCTCACCGGCCTGGCCGCCAACCGCTCGCTGGAGACCGGCGTGCCCGTCCGGGTCGCCGACCTGCTCACCCTGCCCTGACCGAGGAGCCCGCCCCCGTGCCGATCATCTCCCCCAGCGATCTGCTGCTGCCCGCCGAGCCCGGCCTGCGCGCCCTGGCGCGCGAGCTGTACGCGCTCGCCGCCCAGCAGCCGATCATCTCCCCGCACGGGCACGTCGACCCCGGGCTGCTGGCCGAGGACCAGCCGTTCCCCGACCCGGCCCGGCTGCTGATCGTGCCCGACCACTACCTGACCAGGATGCTGCTCAGCCAGGGCGTACCCCCGGCCGACCTGGGCGTGCCGAGCGTCGACGGCAGCCCGGTGGAGACCGACGGGCGGACCGTCTGGCGGCGCTTCGCCGCGCACTGGCACCTGTTCCGCGGCACCCCGTCACGGCTGTGGCTGGAGCAGACGTTCCGGAACGTGTTCGGCGTCGACACGCCGCTGGGCCCGGCCACCGCCGACGACGTCTACGACGCGCTCGCCGCCCGGCTGGCCGAACCGGGGTTCCGGCCCCGGGCGCTGTTCGAACGCTTCGGCATCGAGGTGCTCGCCACCACCGAGTCGCCGCTGGACGACCTGGGCCGGCACGCCAAGCTCGCCGCCGACGGCTGGGGCGGGCCGGGCGGGCGGGTGGTCACCACGTTCCGCCCCGACGACGTGGTGGACATGGAGTTCGGCAACTGGGCGGCAAACGTGGACCGGCTCGCCGAGGTCTCCGGCGAGGACACCGGCACGTACGCCGGATACCTGGCCGCGCTGCGGGCCCGGCGGGAGGCGTTCGCCGCCGCCGGCGCCACCTCGTCCGACCACGGGCACCCCACCGCCCGTACCCTCGATCTCAGTCCGGCGCAGGCCGCCGCGCTCTACGACAGGGGCCGGCGCGGCCTGGCCGACACGCGCGACGCCGAGGCGTTCCGGGCGCACATGCTGCTGGAGTTCGCCCGGATGTCGCTCGACGACGGCCTGGTCATGCAGCTGCACCCCGGCGCGGTCCGCAACCACAACCGGTGGCTGCACGCCCGGCACGGCCGCGACGTCGGCGGGGACGTGCCGCAGGCCACCGAGTACGTGCACGCCCTCGCCCCGCTGCTGGACGCGCACGGCAACGACCCCCGGCTCACGGTGGTGCTCTACACGCTCGACGAGGACACGTTCACCAGGGAACTCGCGCCGCTCGCGGGCGGGTACGCGGCGTTGCGCCTCGGCGCGCCCTGGTGGTTCCTGGACTCCCCCGAGGTGCTGCGCCGGTTCCGGGAGGCGGTCACCGAGACGGCCGGCTTCTACAACACCGCCGGGTTCGTCGACGACACCCGCGCGTTCTGCTCCATCCCGGTACGCCACGACGTGGCCCGCCGGGTCGACGCCGGATTCCTGGCCCGCCTCGTCGCCGAGCACCGCCTGACCGGGGACGAGGCCGCCGAGACCATCGTCGACCTGGCGTACCGGCTGCCCAAGCAGGTCTTCAAGTTCGGAGGTGGACCCGCATGACCACAATCGTCGACGTCGAGGTGCACGACGTGCGCTTCCCCACCGCCGCCAGCGGCGACGGCTCGGACGCGATAAACCGGGGCGACTACTCGGCCACGTACGTGGAGCTGACCACCGACGGCGGCCCGACCGGCACCGGGTTCACGTTCACCAACGGGCGGGGCAACGAGATCACCTGCGCGGCGGTCCGCGCGCTCGCCCACCACGTGCGGGGACGCACCGTCGCCGAGATCGCCGCCGAACCGGTCGCGTTCTGGCGCTCCCTGGCCGCCGACGTGCAACTGCGCTGGCTCGGCCCGGAGAAGGGCGTCATCCACATGGCCACCGGCGCGCTCGTCAACGCGGTCTGGGACCTGCGCGCCAAGCTGGCCGGCAAGCCGATGTGGCGGTTCCTCGCCGAGATGCCCACCGACGAGCTGGTGGCGACAGTCGACTTCCACCACATCACCGACGCGCTCACCCCCGACGAGGCGGCGGCCATCCTCGACAAGGGACGCGACGGCCTGGCCGACCGGCTCGCCGGGCTGGAACGCGACGGGTTCCCCTCGTACACCACCTCGGTCGGCTGGCTCGGCTACCCGGACGAGCGGGTGCGCGCGCTGACCCGCGACGCGTACGCCGCGGGGTGGCGCGCGATGAAGATGAAGGTCGGCGGGCGGATCGAGGACGACCTGCGGCGGGCCCGGATCATCCGGTCCGAGATCGGCCCGGACGCGCTGCTGATGATGGACGCCAACCAGGTGTGGGACGTGGACGAGGCGATCGCCGCGATGGGCGTGCTCGCCACTGTCGACCCGTACTGGATCGAGGAGCCCACGCACGCCGACGACGTGCTCGGGCACGCCCGGATCGCCCGCGCGGTCACCGAGCTGACCGGCGGACGCTGCCGGGTCGCCACCGGCGAGGTCGCCGCCAACAAGGTGATCTTCAAGCAGCTGCTCCAGGCCGAGGCGATCGGCGTGATGCAGGTCGACGCCTGCCGCGTCGGCGGCGTGGACGAGGTGCTCGCCGAACTGCTGCTGGCGGCGAAGTTCGGCGTGCCGGTCTGCCCGCACGCGGGCGGTGTGGGCCTGTGCGAGTACGTGCAGCACCTCGCGATCTTCGACCACCTGCGGGTCGGCACGAGCCTGGACGGCCGCATGGTCGAGTACGTCGACCACCTGCACGAGCACTTCACCGACCCGGTCCGCACCCGGGGCGGCCGCTACCTGCTGCCCACCGAGCCCGGCTACAGCTCCACCATGCGCCAGGAGTCGATCGCGCGGTTCCGCTTCCCGGACGGCCCGGCATGGCGCTGACCCCCGGCCGGCTCGGCCTGGCCACGCTGCGCCACCTGCCGCCGGAGTCCCGGCCGCTGCTGCGCCCCGGCACCGTGCCCGCCGGCATCGTCCACCTCGGCGTCGGCGCCTTCCACCGCGCCCACCAGGCCGTGCACACCGAGGCGGCGGTCGGCGCGGCCGGCGGCGACTGGGGCATCGTCGGCGTCGCCCCGCGCAGCACCGACGTGGTCGACGCCCTCGCCGCGCAGGACTGCCTGTTCAGCGTCACCACGCTCGCCCCCGACGCCGCGGCGACCCGGGTGGTCGGCGCTCTCGCCGGGGTACGCCACGCCGCGAGCGACCCGGACGCGGTGTCCGGCCTGCTCGCCGACCCGGCGATCCGGGTGGTCACGCTGACGGTGACCGAGAAGGCGTACCGGCTCGACCCGGTGACCGCCGCGCTCACAGTGGACGCGGACCTGACCGCCGACCTCACCACCGGCCGTCCCCCGCGTACCGTGCCGGGTCTGCTGGTGCGCGGGCTGCTCGCCCGCGCCGCCGCCGACGCCGGGCCGATCGCGCTGGTGAGCTGCGACAACCTGCCCGCCAACGGGCGCCGGCTGCGCGGCCTGGTGGAGCAGTGCCTCGCGCTGGCCCGGGTGCCGGACGCGAGCGCCGAGCGGGTCCTGGCGGCAGTGACCTGCCCCGGCACCATGGTCGACCGGATCGTGCCGGCCAGCACCGACGAGACCCGGGACACCGCCCGGCGGGCGCTGGGCGTGACCGACCTGGCGGCGGTCGCCGCCGAACCGTGGTCGCAGTGGGTGATCGAGGACGACTTCCCCGGCGGGCGTCCGGCCTGGGAGCGGTCCGGCGCGATCCTCACCGACGACGCCGGCCCGTGGGAGCGGCTGAAACTGCGGGCGCTGAACGGCGTGCACTCGGCCATCGCGTACCTGGGCGCGCTGGCCGGCGCGGAGACGGTGGCCGAGGCGCTGGCGCTGCCGCACCTGGAGGCGGTGCTGCGGCGGCTGCTCGCCGAGGAGATCACGCCGAGCTTCACCCCGCCGCCCGGCGCCGACGTGACCGACTACGGCGAGCAGGTGCTCGCCCGCTTCGCCAACCCCGCGATCCGGCACCGGACGACGCAGGTCGCCATGGACGGCTCGCAGAAGCTGCCGCAGCGGGTGCTGCACACAGTCGCCGACCTGCGGGCGGCCGGCCGGTCGGCGCGGTGGAGCGCGCTCGTGGTGGCCGCCTGGCTGCGGTTCCTGCTCGGGTACGCCGACGACGGCCGGCCGCTGCCGCTGGACGACCCGCTCGCCGACCGGCTGCGTGCCGCGCTGGCCGCCGGAGCGCACACTCCGGCCGGGGTGGTCGACGCGGTCTTCGCGCTGCGCGAGGTGTTCCCGGCCGACCTGGCCGACGACGACGAGTTCCGTGCCGAGGTGACCGGCTGGCTCACCGCCCTGGAACGTCACGGCGTCCGGGCCACCCTGGCGGACGCCCGGTGACCGGCGGCATGCCGGGTGGGCGGCGACCCGCCGAGGGCACCCGGTGAACGGCGGCGGGCCGCCGCGCGTGGCACTGGTCGGGGCGAACGGGCACGGCCGCTGGCACCGCCGGACCATCGGGGAGCTGCACGCCGCCGGGCGGGCGCGGCTGGTCGCACTCGTCGACGTGCGCCCGCTGGAGGCCGAACCGGACGCGCCGGTCCCGCCGGAGACCGGCGTGTTCACCGACCACCGGGACATGCTCGCCGAATCCCACCCTGACGTGGTGGTGGTCTGCACGCCGCCACACACCCACCTGCCGATCGCGCTCGACGTGCTCGCCGCCGGGGCGGACCTGCTGCTGGAGAAGCCGCCGGTGCTCGACCTCGCCGGACACCGTGCGCTCCGCGCCGCCGCGGGTGCCGCCGGCCGGGCCGTGCAGGTCAACTTCCAGGCGCTCGGCTCGGCCGCGCTGACCGAACTGACCGGCGCGCTCGGGCGGCTCGGCCCGGTCACCGGCATCGCCACGCTCGCCGCCTGGCAGCGCCCGGACGCCTACTACGCCCGCTCCCCCTGGGCCGGACGGCGGTCGCTGGACGGCCGCCCGGCGCTGGACGGCGCGCTCGCCAACCCGCTCGCCCACGCGCTGATGCAGTGCCTCGCCGTCGCCGAATCGGTCACCGGCGCACCCGTCCGCAGGGCCCGGATCGAGGTGGAGCGCTACCGGGTCCGCCCGATCGAGGTGGACGACACCACCGTGCTGCGGCTGACCCCGCACGCCGGGCCGCCGGTGCTGGCCGCGCTCACCCTCGCCGCCGAGGAACACGTGGCCGGGGAGGTGCTGGTCACCGGCGAGCGCGGGCAAGCGGTGCTTGAGTACCCGACCGACCGGCTGCGGCTACCCGGCGACGACACGCTCCGCCCGGTGCCCGGCCGCCGGGGGCTGCTGGCGAACCTGCTCGACCACCGCGCGGACGGCACGCCGCTGATCGCGCCGCTGGCGCGTACCGAGCCGTTCACCGCGGTGCTGGACGCGCTGCGTGACGCGCCGCAACCGGCGCCGCTCGGCGGGGACCTGGTGCGCGAGGCGGGCGACGGCCCGCAGCGGGTGCTGATGGTGCGGGGTATCGGCGCGGTGCTGCGGGCGGCGGCGGAGACCGGCGCGCTGCCGTCCGAGGCGGGCGTGCCGTGGGCGGTCAAGCCGTACGTGGTGGACCTGCCGGTGCAGTGAATGTCCCTCGACAGATCGGACCGAGTCATGCATACCCGAACCGCAGTCGTCGCGGCGCTGACCGCCGCGCTCGTCCTCACCACCGCCGGCCCCGCGCCGGCCGCGCCCGGTGAGCCGTCCCGGGCTGCCGAGCTGATCGGCCGCCAGGCCCTCGCCGCGAACGACGGCTGGGCCGCCGCCGGCACCGGCACGACCGGCGGGTCGGCCGCCGCGCCGGACCGGGTACGCGTCGTGCGTACCCGCGCCGAGTTGGTCGCCGCGCTCGGCGGCGACAACGCCACGAACGCCGCCGACGCCACCGGAAAGATCGTGTACGTGGCCGGAACCGTCGACGGTTTCGAAGGACCGGACGGCACGCCGCTGGACTGCGCCGACCTGGCCGACCCGGAGTACTCGCTGCCCGCCTACCTGGCCGCGTACGACCCGTCGACGTGGGGCCGGGCGAACCCGAGCGGGCCGCTGGAGGCCGCCCGGGTGCGGTCGGTGGCCGCGCAGACCCGGCAGACCCAGATCAACGTCGGGCCGAACACCACTATCGTCGGGCTGCGCGGCGCCCGGCTCACCGGCCTGACGCTGATGATCGACCGCGCGGACAACGTGATCGTGCGCAACATCGAGTTCGCCGACGCCCGGGACTGCTTCCCGGCCTGGTCCCCCACCGACGGCGACACCGGCAACTGGAACTCCCAGTACGACCAGATCTCGGTGCGGCGCAGCGAGCACGTCTGGATCGACCACAACACCTTCACCGACGGCGACAACCCGGACAGCGCCCAGCCCGTCCACTTCGGCCGCCCCTACCAGGTGCACGACGGCTCGGTGGACGTCACGCACACGGCCAGCCTGGTCACCGTGTCCTGGAACCGGTTCACCGGGCGGGACAAGGTGATGCTGATCGGCTCGTCGAACACCGTCGGCCCGGACGTGGGCCGGCTCAACGTCACGGTGCGGCACAACCTGTTCGACGGCACGCTGCAACGGCTGCCCCGGGTACGGTTCGGCCAGGTCGACGTGCACAACAACCACTACCGGCTCGGCGGCCCCGGCTTCGCGTACGCCCTCGGCGTCGGCGTGCGGTCCGCGCTGTACGCGGAGAACAACTTCTTCACCCTCACCGGCGACACCACTCCGGCCGACCTGCTCTACGACTGGGGCGGTACCGCGCTGACCGAGCGGGGCACCTGGGTCCGGCAGGGTGACCGCCCGGCCCGGCCGGTGGACCTGCTCGCCGCGTACAACGCCGCCCACGATCCGGACCTCGGCGGCGACGCCGGGTGGACGCCCACGCTGCGCGCCGCCCGCCCGCTGCCGGCCCCGCTGGTCCCGTACGTCGTCGACGTCTGGGCGGGCGCCGGGAGACTGCCGCTCTGACCTGCGCCCGAGCGCACCGATCGTCGTGGGCCGGCGTCCCCTCGGGGGTCGCCGGCCCACTGTCGTCGCCGCCTTCGCCGGGCCGCCGGCTGACACGCCGCCCTCGATGCGCGATGATCACCTTGACGGACACCGCCGCCGGGGGAATGAACCGGCGGCCACCGGGGACAACAGGGTGAGAATCAGGCGGTGACAGCGCGAGTGGGCGCCCAGGCCCGGGGACGGGCACGGGACGGAGGGCCGGACGTGACGGGTGGGACATCCGGGGACGTCGGCCCGGTCCTCACCATCGACCTGCCGGCCGACCCGGCCCGGCTCGCGGCCATCCGGGAACGGCTGCGCGGCTGGCTGCACGCGCACGGCGTCAGCGACTGGGATGTCGACACCGTGCTCATCGCCACCGGCGAGGCGTGCGCCAACGCCATCGAGCACGGCTACCGCTTCGCCGCCGAGGGCATCACCACGCTGCGGGCCGAGCTGCGCGGCGACCGGCTGGAGATCGAGGTACGCGACCGGGGCGGCTGGCGCCCGGCCGACGGCGACGAGACCGGCGACCGGGGCCGTGGTCGGCTGATCATGGCGCGGGTGATGGACGAGGCCACCATCGTCGGCACGCCGGAGGGCACCTGCGTACGCCTGGTCAAGCGCCTCACCGGCGACGTGAGCGGCCAGGCGGTCACCGGATCTAGCGAAGATCAGCTATAAGGGACGCATGGAGTTCCCCGCGTACCTCGCCACCATGCCGATGCACGCGATCACCGAGATCCACGGTGAGCCCGGCCTGCTGGCCCGGTTCCGGCTGGAGATCGAGGCGTTCGACGAGGCCGCCCGCGACCGGCTGACCGAGGCGCTCGACCTGGCCGCCGAGCTGCACCGCGACGACCGGCGGGTACGCGAGCCGTACCTCAACCACCTGCTGCGGGTGGCGATCCGGCTGATGCACCACTACCAGGTGCGGGACGTGGACGTGATCGTCGCCGGGCTGCTGCACGACGCGGTCGAGGACCACCCCGCCGAACTGGCCGGGCTCGATCCCGATCCGGGGGCGGACGCGACAGCCGCCGCGCTCGCCGCGCTGTCGGACCGGTTCGGCGCGCGGGTCGCCCGGCTGGTGGCGGCGGTCACCAACCCCGCGTACGACCCGGGGCGAGACCGCGACGAGCAGTACCGGGAGCACGTGGCGGCGAGCCTGGAACGGGAGCCCTGGGCCCGGGTGATCAAGGTGTCCGACTTCACCGACAACGGCGTGGGCGTGATCCACACGGTCGGGCCGAAGGTGGTCCGCGCCGCCACCAAGTACCGCCCCCTGGTGCCGGTCTTCCGCGACCTGGTCGCCCGCCCGGACACGCCGCTGTCGGCGCCGGTCAAGCAGCACATCCTGGCCCAGCTCGACCTGGCCGAGGAGCGCTTCAGCGCCATCCTCGACCACCCCACCTGATCCCGTGCGTCCCACCCCCGCCAACTTCAGGTCCCCCTCCCCCAGCGGCGGTGATCAAGGAGTTTGTGTCGCGGCGGGCGCCCGATCCGGACACAAACCCCTTGATCACCGGGCGGTCCCGAGGGCGGGTGGGTGGGGTGGGGTCAGGCTGTGGGGGGTGGGGTGCCGACGTGGCCGTTGAGCGCCGCGGCGACGCAGGCGCGCAGGGCGGGCAGCCGGTCGGGGTGGTCGTGCAGCACCACCCGCAGCGTCTCGTGACCACCGGCGGCGACCGCGCCGAGGACGTCGAGCAGCGTGCCGAGCTGGGCGGGCGGCTCGTCGGCCAGCAGGTCCGCCGCGTCGGTCACGACCAGCGTCAGCGGACCGTCGTCGAGGCGGTCGGCGAGCGCGTCGGCGAGGGCGTCCCAGTTGTGGCCGTACCAGCCGGGCAGCGCCAGCGCCCCGGCCAGCGTCTCGTGCAGCCCGGCCCGGGTGCGGGCCTGCGCGCCGGGGACCGGCACGCCGTCCGGCTCGGGTGCGGCGTCGCCGTACACGAGCCAGGCCGGTGCCTGCGGGGACGCCGCGCCCATGGTTTCGTCCTTTCCCGACGGCGCCGGCCGGGCGCAGAGTGCCCGGCCGGCGCCGAGGCCGCTCAGAGCCGGTAGAAGTTGGCGTAGTGGTCGGGTGAGAACCAGGTCGCCCCGGTGCTCTTGTTGACCACGATCCGGTACGCGTCCCGGGAGGCGTTGCAGGCGCGCGGGTAGACGTCGTACTCGTAGTAGGTGGCGCCGGAGGGAAGCTGTCCCTCGTAGTTGTAGAACCGGCCGCCGGCGAAGTTGCACTGGCCGCCGCTCCACGAGTACCAGCCGCGGCTGGTCGGGAAGCTCTTGGCCGACCAGCCGGACCGCGCGGTGCGGGCGTCGGCGCAGCGGGACTGCGTGCAGGAGCCGTACACGGCGGCCACGGCGGGCTCGGCGAGGCGGGTGGAGACCGTGGACGGTGCGACGAGCGCGGCGGCGGCCACGGCGGTGACCAGGGCGGACGCGGCGAGGGCGCGGCGTACGCGGGTGACGGCGGCGCGGAACGGGGTCAAGGGATCCTCCTTGAACGAGACGGTTACGCATCGATCGATGTTGATTACCAATCGGCGCTCAGTCTGTCGGGGATCCTGCCCGCCGTACAGCCCCGATCCGGCGACGACGCCTCGAATCGACTGTGAACATACGATGGCGGGTGCGGACGGGCGACTCGCGCCGACCGTCCGCACCCGCCGGGTGGGTCAGCGCGGGAACGCCTGGAACTCGGCGATCCGCACGTTCTGCGCCTGCGGGCTGGCGGTGGCGCAGTCGGTCGCCGCCTGCGGGTCGTCGTCCTGCTCACCGGCGTAGTCCGGTGCGCCGGTGCACTGGTTGGTCAGCACCTCGACGCGCAGGTGCGTGGCAGTGGTACGCGGGATGTCGAACGACCGCATGATCAGCTCGGGCGCCCGGGGACGCGGCGCGACCGCCGGGAAGGCGTCCGGCGCGCTCGTGTGGACCGGGCGGAAGTCCGCCGCGTCGGCGCAGGTCACCGGCCCGGCCGCGGTGCACGCGAGGACCCGGAACTGCCGCACCGCGGAGTACCGGCTCTGGGTGCCGGCGTCGGCGTCACCGGCCACCGGCGGGCGCAACATGGCGCTGACCTGCACCCGGCGTACCTGCTGGACGCCACCGGCCAGGTCGACGGTGACCTGCCGGCCGGCGACCGGCGCACCGAGCGCGGCCCAGTTGGTGGCCTCGTCGTCGTCGGCGATCCGCTCCAGGTTGATGCCGTCACCGGTGACAGTCGCGCCCGCGGCGGCCGAGGCCAGGTTGGGTCGCAACGTCACCGGCAGCGTCCGGTTCTGGCCCGCCTTGACCGTCACCGGACCGATCCGGGTGTGGCCGTAGCCGGGTGCCCGCACCACGAACTCGTACGTGCCGGGCACCAGCTCGACCCGGTCGGTCAGCGGCGTGGCCGCGTCGGTGTCCGCCACCGGCACGGCCCGCGCCTGGTAGCGCCCGACGAACAGCTGCGCGCCGGCGACCAGCCCGCGCTCGCCGACCGGCAGGAACCGCAGCGCGGCCTCCCGCGCGTACGGCGAGGTGAAGCCCGGCGTGGGGTCGGCGTCGGTGTGCCCGACGCTGGCCGCGCCCTCCCCCAGGCCGCGCTTGGCGAACGCGTTCCACAGCAGGTCCTGGTTGGCCCCGCCGAAGCGGATCCGGTCGGCGGCGAGCATCGCGTCCCGGGCGTCGACCATGCTGACCTGGCTGACCGACATCAGCAGGAACGAGTCGAAGACCAGCTGGATCCAGCGCCGGTTACCCGGGCAGGCGGTCACGTCGCGGGCACCGGTGGCGCACGCCTTCTGGACGGCCGGGGTGCCGCTGCCCCAGCGGCGCATCATGGCCGCGCGGATGTCGGTGTTCGTGGCGCTCCACACCTCGCCGGAGGCGTGCACCTGGAGGCCGGCGAGGTCGTAGTCGAGCGAGCTGTAGTTGAGCGGGCTGTCGCTCATGTTGTAGTTGCGGATGCCCGCGTTCGGGTCTCCGGTGGTGTACTCGCCGATGGTGAAGCCGCGCCGGCCGGGCGCGGCGTACCCGTGCTCGAACAGGTACTCCATGGCGAGCTGGTCGGACCAGCTCTCGCTCATGCCCTGCGGCGAGCTGACCCCGGCGCTCGGGCCGGCGATCATGCGGTTGGAGACCGCGTGGCCGTACTCGTGGGCGATCACCGACATGTCGAAGTCGCCGTCGACGCAGGGCGCGTAGAACGAGCCCGCGATCGGCTGCCAGAGGTACATGTTCGTGGTGGGCGCGACGCCGTCCGGCGGGGTGATCTGGTTGGCGTTGTTGCGGGCCGCGAACGTGGGCGGGCCGCCGCTGACGCCGCCGGCCTGGGCGTTGCCCTGCTCGGGGTCGTTACCGAGCCCGCCGCGGCCGAGGTTGTCCTGCTGCATGTTCCAGGTCTCCTCGGTGAACCCGAGGTGGTAGGTCCAGTCGTGCATCCGGTTGTGCATGGCGAACAGGTTCGCCCGCGCCGCGTCGATGTCGTTCGCCTGCGGCGAGGTGAACACCGCCGGGTTGCAGCGCTGCTCCTGCCACTGGTTCGTCCACGGGTAGTCGTACCGGCGGTCCGGGCGCGGCGTCGCGGGCTCGGTGCCGACGCTGAACGGGTCGTTGCTGTACCAGTTCTGCACCGCGATCGCGTTGTTGCCCTTGGTCGTGGTGGTGGACTGGCCGGTCGCCGGGTCCACGTCCCACGCCGGGTGCCCGGGCACGCCCACCACCTCGTCGCAGCCGCGCGCCGGCACGGCACACCACCGCTTGCGGGTGTCGACCGAGGACCTGTCGACACGCGGCGAGTTCGGGAAGACCTCCCACGAGGGGTGGTCGGCGTCGTGGTCGATCAGGTCCTCGCGGACCAGGACGGCGCCGTCGCGGGCGTCCACGTAGGTCGAGTAGGCCGCCGGGTCCGCGCCGGTGGTGTCCGCGCCGAGAACCACCTCCCACGCCGCGCGCGCCCCCCGGTCCGCGGTGGGCACCGCCACCAATGAGGTACGCACGACCCGCGCGTCGGCACGGCCGGCGTCGGCGATGGCGGCGGTGCGGGCCTGCTCGGCGCTGATCGTCGCCGGGGCCGGCGTACCGGCGTCGCGGGCGAGCGAGGAGCTGACGTGCCACACCGCTCCGTCGCGTACGCCGACCGACAGCATGCCGTCGACCGCGGCCGGCAGGTCGCCGAAGCGCTGCCGGAACAGCACCGTCGCGCCCTGCCCCATCGGCGCCACGGTGAGCAGCTCCAGCGCGGCGGCGCCCTCGGCGGTCAACCCCAGCACGTCCCGGTTCGCGGCGACGTACGCGCGCGCTGCGGCGGCCGGGTCGGCGGGCAGGCCGGTGGCCAGGGGCTTGCCGGTCGAGGTGAGCGTGGCCGGCGTACCGAAGTCGGTCCAGCGCACGCGCGCGCCGAGTGCGGCGGCGCGGTCCCGCTGCCGCTCGGTGGCGGCCACGCGGCCCTTGCGGTTGTCAGTGGCCTTGGTGTCGTGCCGGTCGCCCGGCAGGTGGTCGGGTGGCGCCTGGGTACGGGCCTGTTCCCGGGGTGCCGCCTGGCCGCCGCCTGCGGCGGTCAGGACCAGCCCGGCTGCCATGAGCAGCGCGGTGGCCCCCGTCAACGCACGGGATGGTGTGCGCACGGTCCCTCCTGTCATCGTCGAACGGCGATGTCCGTTCCGCCATCCGACCAGCACGATCGACGCGCCGACACCAGCCAAACATCCATAAATGTTGCTGCGTCGACTTCTCGCTGACGCCCAGGCGAGACACGAATAGATCTTGGTAGGAAACGGCCCCTATGAGGGCAGCCCCTATGAGGGCCCTTTCGTACCAAGATCTCTGCGCATCGGCAGCGTTCGCCAGGCGTAAGCGCACGAAACGCACCACGCCGCCAGCCTGCACCAGAACGGATCTTGTCGTTACCCCGACCGGCGCTCGTCGTCCTCCCCGCGCCGGCGAAGCGCCCACCCGCCGACCCGGCCGGAGAGCTTGCCCGTCGCCCACTTGGCCCGGTCGAAGGTGTCGTTGCCAAGGCGCCGGGCGACGTCGACGCCGTCCGCTCCGGTCTCGAGCGCCCTGTCCCTCGCCTCCTTGGCCGCGTCCGTCCATCGCCTCGCCTCCGACGACTGCCGGTCCCCCTCGATGCCGAGCCGCCCGTGGAAACTGACGATGGCTGTCGAGACGTGGTTGCTCGACTTCACCACCGCCGGTGAGTCCATCGGGTTCAGCAACACCTTGGCGTTCGCCCTGCCCGCAGCCGTTTCCATGCGGGCCAGCAGGCGCTCGGTGCACCGGGAGATGAGTTCGAGCCGGTTCTGCCGGGCGTTCCTCAGCCCGATGCGATGCCCGTCCAACTCGTCGGGCGACGCGTCCAGTACCCGGTCGAGTTCGAGCACGGCGACCGCGTCCTGCAGCTGGAAGCAGCGGGCCAGGACGACAAGCCAGTCCTGCGCCTTCGACTCCGCCTCCCTGGCCGCCCTGGCAAGGTCACCGATCGCGCTCTTGCGCTCCAGCTTCTCCGCGAGCGCGTCGAGCTGACGCAACGCGTACGCCTGGGTCTCCGCGATCGTCGCCGGCGCGCCCTGCACCTTCGACCACGTGACTTCGTCGACCCGACCGCGCTGCTCGCGGATGGTCATGGACTCCTCGATGACGAAGCCGACGCCGATCATGCGGGCCAGCACGGCGTCCTTCTGGGCGCGGAGCACATCGTCGACCTTCTCGTCGATGGTGGCGAGATAGTCGGTGATCTCCTTCATGCTCTGTTGCATCGCGAGCTGCGCCATGAGCCCCGCCGCGCCGGCCAGAAGCGCCGGGTTGCCGGCGACCGCCCCGGGCCCCTTCGAGATCTGGAGCCACTTGTGGATCGAGCCTGGATCTCCCACCATCGCGTGGCTGACACCTGGGGTCTTCGTCGGCATCAGACCGAATTTGTGGACGAGCTGCGCTGACTCCTGGGTCAGCTGCACCCAACGACCCGAGTTGGCGGCGATCTCGGAGCCGGCCTGAGCCGCTGCCGCCCCGACCGTGAGGACAGACCCGAGCCGAGGCAGCCCGAGGTCCTTCGACGGCAGGCCCTCGGAGACGAGGAAACGCTCGACAGCCGTCGGATCTCCGATGACCGCCATTCCGTCGCCGTCGCTGATCAGCTGAATCTCGTTACCCATTGCCGGCTCCTGACAGCTGGGAGGTGGAGAGCGACACTGTCTACTCTGTTCGCTGTGTGGCCTTGGGACTCTAGCCGTCCCATCGACGGGACGGGTGTACCCGTAAGTACCGATCTCCGCGACAGGCCGCTACCGATGGCTCCCGCTTTCAGGTTCCGGACGCGGCTCACACCGGGCCGTCGAGGAAGGCGGCCACGGCCCGGCGGAAGCCGTGTGGATTCTCGACCCACGGCAGGTGACCGGATCCGGGGAGACTGACCCGCTCGCAACGAGGCAGCGCCTTCTCCAGCGAGTCGACGCCCCAGCGGGGACGGATGTCCTCGGGCCCGTCGATGATCAGCACCGGTAGGTCGAGCGTGCGGCACCGCGCGGCGATGCCGCCCTCCCTCAGCTCCCGCTTCACCTCGGCGTTGACGGCCCGGTTGCAGTAGTGGTTGATGCCCAGCCACGGCGTGGCCATGTCCTCGGCGTGCGTCATGGCGGCGTCGGGGTCCGCGAAGTCGGCCGACCACTGCAGAACGGCCCGTTCCCGGTCCTCCGCCGGGCTGCGCTCCCGCGCGCCAAGCGCCTCCCACCGCTTCAGGTGCGAGCCGAGCCGCCGCCGGAGACTGCGTTCGTAGTGCGGATGCCAGCCGCGTTCGGCGTCGATGCCGGTGCCGGAGACGTAGATCAGGTGACTGACCCGCTCCGGGTGCTCGATCGCGTACCGCAGCGCCAGGTGCGCGCCCCACGAGTGGCCCAGCACCGCCGTTCGCGGTCCGGCCAGGTGTTCGCGTACCGCGTCGAGGTCGGCGACGAAACGGCCGATCGAGTACGGGCCACGCCGCTCGGAGCGCCCGCAACCACGCTGGTCCCACCGGATGACACGGGCGTGCTCGCCGAGCAGCCGGGCGACCGGGCCGAGGTGGTCCCAGACGCCGGGGCCGCCGTGACAGAGCACCAGCGGCGACCCGGCGCCGACCTGGTCGGCCCACAGGCGACAACCGTCTTCGGTACGCACGTCAGCAGTCATCGCCGCCAGTATGGCGAGTCGCGCGCCGACCGAGGCGGGCTTGCTGGGCTGACGCCGGTTACGGCTCTCTCATCCAGGTCTCCGGGTCGGTCACGAAGATGCCCTTGCCCTGGTGGCGCCGAATAACGCCGAGCGCCTCCAGGCGGACATAGACCATCTGGATGGTCGAGGTACCGACCTTGTAGTCCGCTGCCATCTGGGCGATCGACGGCAGCTTATCCTCTGGCTTGAGCCGCTTGCTCCGAACAGCAGCGATGATGTCGTCGGAGATGCGGATGTAGTCGGGTGTCGTAGGCATGGCGCTCCTTGCGTGGCACGCCAATTCGATCACGAAACGCCCACAGGCCACAACAATCAGTGGTTGACTTAAACGGCTAAGCCGTTAGTGTTGCTGTCGGGCCGTTCCTCGCGTGGCAACGGGTTCGGCTCATCCCCCTGTCGGGGCGGGTGCGCGTACCCGTCCCGACCCTCCGGACTGCTCCGCCTCCGTACCGCCGATCCGGGCTGCGGGGGCGGAGCGGGCGGGCCGTCCGCAGCCGGCGTGCGGACGGCCCGCCCTTCCACACCTGTCCCCCGCTCATGGAAGGACCGAAGTGACGTTGCACCGACCCGGCCGGCTCTACCTGACCGGCCTACCTTCCCGGCTCACCCCGCACGAGGTGCGCACCCACGCCTTCGACGCCCGCAGGCAGGGCGTCGACCCCGAGCAGGTACGCGAGTTCCAGGCCCTGGTCGCCGACGAGCTGACCGAACTGCACCGCCGGGTACGCCTGCTCGCGCAGGAGAACGACAGGCTGAAGCGCGCCCTGCGGGACTGGCAGACCATGCACGCCCGGGAGTGCCGCCCGCCCAACGACGGCCACTGGTAGCGGTGCGCCCGCAACCCGGCCACCTCCTGCAGGTCGACGGCCGCGCGTCGGTGCAGTTCGGCGGCGACCGGGCGCTGACGTTCCGGGTCGTGTCGGTCGGCCCCGAGGTGCCGCACACCGGCTGGATCTGGCTGACCGGCTACGTCCTGAACCGCCGTGGCGTCGTCACCGCGAAGCGGGAGATATTTGTGCAGCTCTCCGGACTGCGCCGAGCCGGCGAACCGTTGCTGCGCGATCAGTCCTGGGTGCCGGCGAACAGGGTCCAGGCGTCGATCTCGGTCGGTGCCAACGGTCGCGCCGGCAGATAGGAGGCCAGGTCGCGGAAGTCAGCGGTGGCGTTGTGGACGCACACCGCCAGCGAGAAGTGGAGCAGTTCCCGCACGACGTGCGCGTCGGGCGCGGTCACGTCGTCGAGCAGCGGGCTGCGCACGTCGAGCGCGAACACCACGTGGCAGGCACTCTGGTCGGCCTTCACGACGCAGTAGTAGCGCCCGGCCTCGGCCAGCCGGTTGCGGATGTTCGCCCACGCCATCGCCCCGGAGATGTCCGGCACGTCGGCGCCGGCCGCGCACGCCATCCGGAAGAACCAGCGGGCCGGGTCGTCTGGTGACACCGCGCCGTAGACAAGCACCAGGCCCCCACGGTGGAAGACGGCGAAGCCCTGCACGTCGGGGGTGAGGTCCAGGAAGTCCGGGGTCCAGACCCGGTCGTACTGCCGCTCGGCCAGGGAACGAACGAACTGCACGGTCCGGCCGGCGGCGTCGCGAGCGTCTACGCCCATGTGGTGTGGTCCTCCCCGGCGGATGGCGGATCCTCACGCTACGAAGCGCGACGGAGCCCGATCAAGGCGTGATCATCGAGTCTGGATGGTTGGTCCCGTGAACGGGACCGAAACCGCTCCGAGTCCCACGGATAGGACTACGGGACGGCTCGTCCGATCGGTCAGCATCCGGCCCCGCACCCGCCGGAGCGGGCGGCACCGGCCGAACGCGCCGTGCGCGCGGCTGCGCGCGTACACCGGTCGGGGTTGTTAGCGTGGATCGCGGACCGCCACGGCGGTCCGGCCACCCCTCGCCCGACGGCCCGCGCGTCCCGACGCCGCGGGACACGGTGCCGCGATCCGGCATGGAGGGGGTGCGATGACCGCGGTGCCGGAGGGGCCCGAACCGGCCGGCGGCCCGCCGGAGCCCGGCGTGCCGGCGGACGGCCGACGGCGGTGGGCCGGGCGGGCGCGGGCGTTCGGCGAGGCGGCGCGCGTACGGGCCCGGCGTTTCTGGGACGGCGCGCAGCCGACGCTGCGGCAGCTCTGGTGGACCGAGGAGCCGGTGACGCCGGTGACCACAGTCGACCGGCGCGTCCCGGAGCCGCTCGCGGTGCCGGCCCAGGGCGAGGTGTACGTGTTCCTGGTCCGGGCCACCTACACCTGGTCGTCGGACTCGGCGCGGCCGGAGCTGTTCGGCTGGTACGTGGACTACTTCCAGCGGCAGGCCACGCAGCGCCTGCACCGGCTCGCGGTCCGGTACGCGGTGGACGTGCCGCCGCACCGCCCGCGCGACCTGCACGCCGCGTTGACCGCCGCGCTCGCCGACGACGACCCGCCGCCCTGGACGTACGCGCACGGCGAGGTGACGTTCACCTGCGAGCCGGACGTCACAGTGCACCTGGACGAGCGGGTACGCCGGCTGCTCCAGCCGTACTGGGAGCAGCGCATCGCACTGGAGTGCGAGCGCGACCTGGCCCGCCGTCGCGCCGGGTACGCCGAGGAGCACGACCGGCGCGACCAGCGCGACCGGGCGGCGGACGCGCGCGGGACGCCCGGCGGGGCGGGCACCGGCCCGGGGCAGGGGCGGCGTGGCGCACAGCCGGACGGTCCGGTCGAGTCGTTCACCCCGCTGGAGCCGCTGCTCCCCCCGCCCGCGCCGCGTCCGGCCCCGGGACAGCGGTCGCGGGCGGACGGCCCGGAGCCGCCGGCGGTCTGAGCCCGCCAGTCAGGCCGGGACGGCGGCGTCGGATCGGGTCCCGGCGCCGGTCAGCAGGCGTTGGTGCTGGTCTGGTTGCGCTTGAGCCCGTCGGACCAGGTGACGCCCTGGACGACGGCCACCACGACGCTGCCGTCGTGGATCTGCTCGTAGTGCAGGTGCGGGCTGAGGTCGTACTTCGCCGAGGTCGCGCCGACCCGCCCGATGACGTCGCCGCGCTTGACGGTGTCGCCCTTCTCCACGGCCCGGGAGTTGAGGTGGGCGTACCGGGTGCGCCAGCCGTCGCCGTGCCCGATCACGATGGTGTTCCCGTAGCCGGAGGTGGTGGAGTAGTACGACTCCAGCACGGTGCCGGCGGCACTGGCGACCGTCCGGCGGTTGAGGTCGTCGGGGCTGCCGCTGGCGTCGTAGTGGTTCCAGTCGATGGCGTGGGCCGGGCTGTGCCCGTTCCAGTTGTTGCCCTGCCAGGTCTGGCCGCACAGGAACGGCATCCGGAAGCCCGGCCGGGCGGCCTGCGCGGGCTGCACGCCGAGCATCGCACCGGCGACGACGGCGACAGTGAGCACTGCGGGCACGCGCATCCGGGCCGCGGTGAACGTCAGGGACATCGACCTCTCCTCTTCATCGACAACGATGTAAATCGATGCTAGGGCAGCCGTCCCGCCGGGTAAATAGCTACAGAGATGAATGTCTTGGCAAAGGTTTCCTACATTCCGTCGCCCGGCGGCGTCGTTCGGCGGTGGCCGGGCCGGGAGCACGTACGGCACAATCGCGGGCGATGGAGGCGGCCGAGATCCTCACCGCGCTCGCCGACCTGGCCCCGGCCGGCGCCGAGCGGGCCTTCGACGTCTCCGGCGCCGGCCGGCCGCTCATCTGGCTGCCCGGGCCCGACCGCGCGCCGCGCGACGCCCGGCTGGACCGGCTGGCCGCCCTCGACGCGCTGCACCGCGACCAGCGGATCCTGCGCCGGGGTCTGGCCTTCGTCGTCGGCGGCGCCGACCTCGACGGCAGCCACCGGCGGGTCCGCGTGCCGTTACTGGCCCAGCCGGTACGCCTGGAGCGCACCAGCCGGACCTACCGGATCGTGCCGGCCGGTGACCTGGAACTGACCACGCTGATCGAGGATCGGGACCTCGCCGGCCGGCTGGAGGCCGCCCCCGGGCTGGCCGGATCCGGCTGGCTCGGTGCGCCCGGCACCAGGGCGTGGATCACCGCCGCCGCCGAGGCCGCCGGCCTGAAGCTCGCGACGGTGCAGGCGCGACCGCCCCGCCGCGTCGACGACGAGACACTTGTCGGCGTCGCCGCCGCCGCGCTCTTCACCACCCGCGACGTGCTGGGCGGCCGGCTACGCGACACGCTGCTCGCCTGGGCGGTCCGGCCCGGGCTGGCGGACACGGCCCTGAGTCGCCTCTACACCGGCCAGGGCGGCGAGACCGTCCCAGTCGGCGGCAACGTCCGAGGCGGCCGCCGCGGACGGCGCGCGGACGGCAGACGGCGCGCGGACGCCGGTGGCGTGGCCGGCGAGGCGGAGGTGCTGTCGCCGTTGCCGTTGAGTCCTGCCCAGCGTGACGTGGTGCGGCGTACCCGCGTCGAACCGGTGGTGGTCGTCTCGGGCGCACCGGGCAACGGCAAGAGCCACGCCCTGGTCGCCGCCGCGCTGGACGCCGTGGACCGGGGTGGGTCGGTGCTCGTGGCCACCCAGTCGGTGCACGCCGCCGACGTGCTCGGTGAACTGCTGCGCCGGCACAGCGGCCCCGCACCGGTGCTGTTCGGCGACGCCGAGCGCCGGGAGACGATCGCCGCCGATCTGGCCGGCGGCGCGGGCGCCGGGACCGACGACGCCACACTGCGGACCGCCGAGGCCGCCGTGGCGTCCGCCGCCGACCGGGTACGCGCCCTGTCGGACGCGATCACCGCCGCCCTCGACCAGGAACACCGGGCCGCCACGCTGCCCGACTGGCAGCCGCTGCTGCCCGCCCTGAGCCGGGACCTCCCCCACCTGTTCGACCCGGACACCGACCTGGACGCGGTCCACACCACGCTGGTGGCGTCGACGGCACCCGGTGACGGCTGGTGGCGGCGCTGGCGGCGGTCGCGGGCCGGGACACGGCTGCGCCGGCTCAGCGGCGGCGACGTACCCGCGGAACGGTTGCGAACAGCGGTGGAGGCGGCGGGCGCGGTACGGGCGGCGGCGCGGCTGGCGGCCACCGGCGGTACCGACCTGGCCGGCTCCTGGCGTGCCCTGGCCACCGCCGAGGCGGCGCTCGCCGAGGCCGTCGGCACGGCGATGCGCCACCGGGCGACGAGCGCCCACCGGTGGAGCGACGCGGCGCGGCGTGCCACGGGTGGCCTGGCCGCCGCGCTGCGGGCCGGACGCAACCGCCGCCGCGAACTGCTCGCCGGGCTGGACGCCCGGGCGCTGGTACGGGCGCTGCCGCTGTGGGTCGGCACGGTCACCGACGTCGAGGACCTGCTGCCCCCGATGCCGGGGATGTTCGACCTGGTGGTGCTCGACGAGGCCGCGCACATCGACCAGTTGCGGGCCGCGCCGGCGTTGGCCCGGGCCCGGCGGGCGCTGGTGGCCGGCGACCCCCGGCAGCTGCGGTTCGTGTCGTTCGTGGCCGACGTGGACGTGGCCGCCACCCTGCGCCGGCACGGTCTGGAACGCTTCGGCGACCGGCTCGACGTACGCCGGTCCAGCGCTTTCGACGTGGCCACCGGCGCCGCCCCGGTCACCTGGCTGGGCGAGCACCATCGGTCCGTGCCGCACCTGATCGGGTTCTCCGCGCGCCGGTTCTACGGCGACCGGCTGGAACTGGTCACCCGGCATCCGCGCAACGAGCGCGCCGACGTCATCGACGTGGTGACCGTCGAGGGTGCGAGCGTTGTCGACGGCGTCAACCAGGCCGAGGTCACCGCCGTCCTCGACCTGGTACGGCGACTCGCCGCCGATCCCCCGCCGGGCGGCATCGCGGTGGTCACCCCGTTCCGCGCGCAGGCGGACGCGGTGGAGGCGGCGCTGCTGGCCGCGTACGACGTCGACGAGATCGAGCGCCTCGGCCTGCGCTCGGGCACGGTGCACGCGTTCCAGGGCAGCGAGGCGGACGTGGTGATCGCCTCACTCGGGCTGGTGGACGGCGACCCGCCGGCACGGCACCGGTTCGCCGCCGGGCCGAACCTGTTCAACGTGCTCGTCACCCGGGCCCGGAGGCGGCTGACAGTGGTCACCTCGCTGCGTTCGCCGGAGGGCCTGGTGGGTGACTTCCTGGCCTACGCGGACCGGCCACCCGTCGCGCCGGAGGCGGTGCCGGTGACCGGCTGGACCGCCGAGCTGGCCGAGGAGCTGAGCCGGCTCGGGCTGCCGGTGCGGCCCGGATATCCGGTGGGCCGGTGGCGCGTCGACCTCTGCGTGGGCGGGGACGCCGACGCCGTCGGGGTGATCTGCGGGGTGCACCCGGACGGTGCGGCGGCGCACCTGGAACGGCAGCGCACGCTGATCCGGGCCGGGTGGCGGCTGCACGAGGCGTTCGCCAGCCGCTGGGCGGGCGACCCGATCCGGGCCGCCCTGGAGCTGGCGTCGGGCATCGGCGCCGCCGGGCCGGGCAGCGAAAGCGGCCCCGACGGGCCCGACGGGCCGGGCAGCGAAAGCGGCCCCGACGAGCCCGCCGGGCCCGGCACCGGCGGCACCGCGCGGGCCGGTGCTCAGCCGACCAGGGCGGCGTAGCGGCCGCGCCGGTCCAGCAGCGCGTCGTGGGTGCCGGATTCGACGATCCGGCCGTGGTCGAGGACGGCGATGCGGTCGGCGTCGCGGACGGTGGAGAGCCGGTGCGCGATGGTCACCACGGTGCGGCCCCGGGCCAGCTCGTCCAGCGCCCGCTGGACCGCGCGCTCGGTCTCGGTGTCCAGCGCGCTGGTCGCCTCGTCCAGCACCAGGATCCGCGGGTCGCGCAGCAGGGTCCGGGCGATCGCCAGGCGCTGCTGCTCGCCGCCGGAGAACCGGTGGCCGCGTGAGCCGACCATGGTGTCGTACCCGTCGGGCAGCGCGCTGATGAGGTCGTGGATGCGCGCGGCGCGGGCGGCGGCCTCGATGTCGGCGTCGGTGGCGTCGGGGCGGGCGTACCGGAGGTTGTGCCGCACGGTGCCGTGCAGCAGGTACGTCTCCTGGCTGACCACGCCCACGACGGCGGCCAGGTCGGCCGGGCGCAGGTCGCGCAGGTCGATCCCGTCGATGGTGACGCGGCCGGCGTCCGGGTCGTGCAGCCGGCTGATCAGCGCGGCGAGTGTGCTCTTGCCGGAGCCGGTCTCCCCCACCAGGGCGAGGCTGGTGCCGGCGGGGACGTCCAGGCTGACGCCGGCCAGGGCGGCGGTGTCGCTGCCCGGGTAGCTGAAGGTGACGTCCTCGACGCGCAGGTGGCCACGGGCGGTGGCCGGGTCCAGCGGGACCGGGCGATCCGGCTCGGCGACCTCGACGGGCAGGTCGAGGTATTCGAAGATGCGGGCGAACAGGGCCAGGGACGCGGTGAGCGTGACGCCGACGTTGAGCAGGCCCATCAGCGGCCGGAACAGGTTGCCCTGCAGCGCGGTGAACGCGACGAGCGTGCCGATGGTGAGCGTGCCGGCGGTGCCGGGCAGGCCGGCGCCCAGGTAGATCACCGCCGGGATGGCGGCGAAGACGATGCTCATGGCGGCCATCCGCCAGCGTCCGGCCAGCTCCGAGCGCAGTTCCAGGTCGACCAGGCGGGCCGAGGAGGTGGTGAACCGGTCGACCAGGGCGGGGCCGGTGCCGAGCGTCTTGGCCAGCCGCACGCCGCTTACCGACAGCCCCTCCTCGATGGTCACCGTGAGGTCGGCCAGTTCCCGCTGGCGCTGGGCGGTGATCTCCCGGCGCAGCCGGGCGACCCGGCGGGTGAGCCAGAGCGCGGGCGGCAGCACGACCGCCGAGACGAGCGTGAGGCGCCAGCTCAGCGCCAGCATCGCGATGGTGGTGGCGACCACCGTGGTGAGGTTGGCGGCGATCGAGGTGGCGGTGGAGGTGACCACCGACTGCATGCCGCCGATGTCGTTGGTGATGCGCGACTGGACCTCGCCGGTGCGGGTGCGCACGAAGAAGCCGATCGACTGCCGCTGGAGGTGGGCGAAGACGTCGGTGCGCAGCCGGTGCATGACCTCCTGGCCGACGCGGGTGGAGATCCAGGTCTGGACGACGCCGAGCACGGCGGTCACGGCGGCGACCGCGACCATGCCCGCGACCAGCCAGGCCAGCAGCGTCAGGTCACGCTCCGGCAGGGCCCTGTCGATCACGGTACGCAGCAGGAAAGGCGTCGCCATCGCGATGATCGAGGACGCCACGATGATCGCCACCACGGTGGCGAGCGGGCCTCGGTGGGCGGTGAACAGGCCGCCGATGCGGCGCAGGGACACGTCGCGGGCCTGGGCCTTCTCGGCCGGGGAGACGGTTCGGCCGTCGCGGCGGCCGTCGGGGATGCGATCCAAGGGTGCTCCTCGTGTGGGGGACGATGCTGCCACCAACAATGCTGAGGTTACCTCAACATGAGGGAACAACACGAAAGCCTGTTACCGTATTCCCCGTGAGCGGCAGCGACGAGAGCCTGGCCGAGACGTTCTGGGCGGTGACCCGCCGGCTGCGGCACCAGACCAAGCGCGCGCTGGAACCGTGGGAGATCAGCCCCGGGCAGGCGCGGGCACTCGGCGTGCTGATGCGCCACGGCGCGCTACGGCCCGGCGCGCTCGCCGAGCACCTGCGCATCGCCCCGCGTTCGGCCACCGAGGTGATCGACGGGTTGCAGGAACGTGGCCTGGTGCGGCGGCGGCCCGACCCGGGTGACAGGCGGGCCACGCTCGTCGAGCCGACCGCCGAGGGCGAGCGGGTGGGCGCGGCGATCCGGCAGGCGCGGGCCACCGAGGCGGAACGGTTCTTCGGCGCGCTCGCACCGGAGGACCGGGCCGAGCTGGCCCGCATCCTGCGCCTGCTGCGCGAGGAATAGATCCGCCGTTTTTCACCCGTTCCGGGTGAGACGACGGGCCCCGTTGCGGGGAATAGCGCCATCGGAAGGAGGGCCGATGGTCGACGCCACCGAAGAGTTCTTCCGGAGCCTGGGGCAGCGCAGGCAGCGCGGGCCGACAGCGCTGCACGAGGGCACCGTCCGGTTCGACATCGCCGGCGACGGCTCGGTCGACCACTGGCTGGTCTCCGTCGCCCGGGGCGAGGTCACGGCGACGCGGCAGGCCACCGGCGGAGACGCGGTCGTCCGGGCGGACCGGGCCGTCTTCGACCGGATCGCGCGAGGCGAGGCGTACTTCCTGACCACCGTCCTGCGCGGCGAGGCCGAGGTGGAGGGCAGCCCGCGGCTGTTCGCGACCGTACGCCGGCTGTTCCCCTCCCCGCCCGGCTCGCGCCCGGCACGACACCGGGGAGACGACGATGGGTGACGACCACGTCGGCATCTTCGACGGGACGACCTTCCTGGTCTGCGACCGGGCGGGCGACATCGTCCCGGCGGCCGACGCCACCCACGGCCTGTTCGCCCACGACACCCGTCTGCTGTCCCGGTGGCAGCTCACCATCGACGGCGAGCGGCTCAGCACGCTGTCCATCGACGACATCCAGTACTTCGAGAACCGGTTCTACCTGGTTCCGGGCAGTCAGGACGTCTACGTCAACAGCACGCTCGAGGTGCGCCGGACCCACCGGCTGGACAGCGGACTCCAGGAGGACCTGCTCCTGGTCAACAACGACCGGCGGCCCGTCGACCTGACCGTGCGGATCGAGGTGGACGCGGACTTCGCGGACCTCTTCGCGGTCAAGGAGGGCACGACGAACCGCGAGGGGCGGCACTACCGTCGGGTCGACGGCCCGCGACTCGTCCTGGGTTACCAGCGCGAACGCTACCGCCGCGAGACGATCGTGTCCGCGACGGCTCCGGCGGAGGTGGACGAGAACGGCCTGACGCTGCGCGTGCACATCGAACCGCACGGCCGGTGGCAGACCCGGCTGACGGCCGAGCCGGACCTCCCCCTGCCCCGCGGGCTGGAGCGGCTGCGCCTGCCGGGACGGGCCGCCGGCGCCGAGCGGAACAAGGCAGGCGAACTACGGGAGTGGCTGGACCGGGCGCCGCGCCTGGAGACCAGCTGGGGGCCGTTGCAGAACACCTACCGGCAGAGCCTCATCGACCTGGCCGCGCTGCGGTTCAGCCCGTTCCTCGCCGGGACCGGGTGCGTGCTGGCGGCCGGGTTGCCCTGGTTCATGTGCCTGTTCGGCCGGGACAGCATCCTCACCAGCCTCCAGGCGCTGCCGTTCGCGCCCGAACTCGCCGCCACCACGCTCACCGTGCTCGCCTTCCGTCAGGGCAGCCGGATCGACGACTTCCGGGAGGAGGAGCCGGGCCGGATCCTGCACGAGATGCGCTACGGCGAGCTGACCGTCTTCGACGAGACACCGCACAGCCCCTACTTCGGCAGCGCGGACGTCACTCCCCTGTTCCTCGTGCTGCTCGACGAGTACGAGCGGTGGACCGGCGACGCCGCCCTCGTACGCGCGGTGGAGCAGGAGGCACGGGCAGCGATCGACTGGATCGACCACTATGCCGACCGGGCCGGCAACGGGTACGTCTCCTACGAGCGTCGCAACACGGTGAACGGCCTGGAGAACCAGTGCTGGAAGGACTCGTGGGACAGCATCTCCTACCGCGACGGCCGGCTGCCGGGCTTCCCCCGCGCCACCTGCGAACTCCAGGGGTACGCGTACGACGCGAAGGTGCGCACCGCCCGGCTGGCCCGCGAGATCTGGCACGACCCGGCGTACGCGGACCGGCTGGAACGTGAGGCCGCCGACCTCAAGCGCCGCTTCAACCAGGACTTCTGGATCGACGACGGCGAGTACATGGCGCTGGCGCTGGACGGCGACGGCCGCCGGGTGGACGCCCTGTCGTCGAACATCGGCCACCTGCTGTGGAGCGGCATCGTCGAGGAGCCGAAGGCCGAGGCTCTGGTACGGCACCTGATGTCACCGGCGATGTTCAGCGGCTGGGGTGTCCGCACGCTGGCCGAGGGCGAGGCCCGCTACAACCCGGTCGGTTACCACGTCGGGACCATCTGGCCGTTCGACAACTCGTTCATCGCCTGGGGTCTGCGGCGCTACGGGTACGCCGACGAGGCGGCCCGCATCGCGGCCGGCATCCTGGACGCGGCGGCCTTCTACGACGGCCGGCTGCCGGAGGCGTTCGCCGGGCACGCCCGCTCGGAGACCCGGTATCCGATCCGGTATCCGACCGCGTGCAGCCCGCAGGCGTGGTCGGCCGGCGCGCCGCTGCTGCTCCTGCGGACGATGCTCGGCCTCCGGCCGGTCGGCGACGATCTCGTGGCCCGGCCCGCCCTGCCTGCTAACCTCGAGTACGTGGCGTTGCTCGACGTCCCCGGCCGCTGGGGACGCCTGGACGCCTTCGGCAGGAGCACCCCCGCCGGCGGCCTGAGCCGCTACGAGCTGGCGCCGCAGCAGCTCTCCGCACCGTGACGGGATCCCCATGCAGCGCATCGACTGGGCACACACAGCGGTCGTGGGCGTCCACTGGCAACACGAGGTGGTCAGCCCGGACGGCGTCTTCGGCCCGTTCTTCGCCGGCCAGGTGGCCCGGCACGGCGTGGCGGCGAACGCGGCCCGGGTCGCCGCCGCCGCGCGGGCGGCGGGCGGCCTGGTGGTCTTCACCCGCGTCGCCTACCGGCCCGGCCATCCGGACCTGATCACCAACACCCCGAGCTTCGCCATGATCGCCGAACGCGGGGCGTTCCTGGAGGGCGACCCGAAGACCCGGATCGTTGACGAGGTCGCGCGACAGCCCGGCGACATCGTGGTCACCGGCACCCGGCTCGGCGGATTCTCCGGCACCGAACTGGACCTGATCCTGCGCGCCCGGGGCGTGCGGACCGTGGTGTTCACCGGCGTCGCGACGAACCTGGCCGTCGCCGCCACCGCCTACCAGGCGGTCGACAACGGGTACCGCATCGTCACCGTCTCCGACGCGTGCACGGCGGCCACCGACGAGCTGCACGACACCTACCTGAGCACGCTGGGCCAGCTCGGCGAGGTGGCCACCACCGGCGAGATCGCCTGACCGGGAGCCGGGACCGTCAGCGCAGGCCGGCGCGAGCGCTCAGCGCAGGCCGGCGGCGATCGCGTCGACCAGCAGCGCGCCGAGCGTACGGGCCATCACGGCGCGGGCGGCGTCGACGTCGAGCCCCATCGAGTCGCGCATCATCGACCAGGCCGACCAGGTGCCGGCCACGGTGAGCGCGTCGAGCAACTGTTCCCGGCCCGGCCCGGCCTGCGCCAGCTCGGGGGCGAACACCGACTCGATCTCCTGCCGGACGCGGGCGACGGCCGCCTCCCGGTTGCGGCGCAACTGCGGGGAGAACGGCTCCCGCAGCGCCGACGCGCGGGCCGAGGGCGCCAGCACCTCCAGCAGCCGGGCGCGCTGGTCGCAGAACGCGGCGATCCGGGCGGTCAGCGGCAGCTCCGGCGGCACCGGCCGCCAGAGTGCGGCCTGCCGCTCGCCGACCCGCCGCCCGGTCGCGGCGAACAGCGTCTCCATGTCCTTGAAGTTGGTCCAGAGCGTGCGCAGCGACACCCCGGCCCGCTCGGCGATCCGTTCCCCGGTGGGCCGCAGGTCACCGGAGTCGATCAGGGCCAGGTGCGCCTCCACGATCGCCGCCCGGGTGCGCTCGGCCCGCGCCGCGCGGCCGTCCACCCGCTCCGGCGGGTCGGCCTCCACCTCGATCATGGGTACGGATCTCCTGTGCTCGGGTACCGGCGGCCACTCTACGTGCGTGCCGCCGGGCGACCGGCACCCGGCCGCCCGGCGGTACGCCTCACGCGGTGGGCACCGCGTCGGCGGGCGGAGCGGTCGGCGGTTCGGTGAACTCGGTGACCGCCCCGGCACCGTCGTCCGTGGTGTAGGCGGGACCGAAGTACTCCTGCACACCGTTGCTCACCTTGGTGAGCCGGACACCGCCGTAGCCGGCGTGCACGCCGTCGGCGTACCGGAAGGGGACCAGGCCGGGGCCGCGGAAGCCGCCCTTGCGCACGGCCTCGACCAGCTTCTCCCGGGTGGGGTCGGGCCCGGCGGCCAGCATCGCCTGGACGAACGTGTACGCCATCGAGTAGCCGTAGATCGCGTTGCCGTCGACCGGGTTACCCGCGTTGTACCTCTGGTGGATCTTGGTGAACTCCTGGATCCACGGGTTGGCGGTGTCGGCCACGTTCGGCAGGTAGTTGTCGGCGACCATGCCCTCGAGGATCACCTTCTTGTCGCCGAGCTGGGCGGCCAGCGTGGTGTAGTCGGCGCCCACGTTGGAGACCACCCACTGCGCCTTGAAGCCCTGCCCGGCGGCCTGGCCCATGGCGAGCGCGGTGAAGCCGGGGATGGTCGCCGCGATCACCACCTGGCAGCCGGCCGCGCGCAGCGCCCCGATGGCCGGGCCGACCTGCTGGTTGGTGGTGGTGTACGTCTGCTTCGCCGTCACCGGGCCGAGGATCTGCTCCACCCCGACGAGCGAGTCCCGCCCGAAGTCGTCGTTCTGCCCGAAGTGGCAGACCTTCGCGCCGGGGAACTCGCGCTTGACGTAGGCGGCGAGGATCTTGCCCTCGACCGTGTAGTCGGGCTGCCAGCCGAACGTCGTCGGATACTTGTCCGGCTGGTTCCAGTTGCGGCTGCCGGAGGCGACGAACAGGTCCGGCACCTTCTGCGTCTTGACGAACTCCAGCACGTTCGTGTGCGTCGGCGTGCCCAGGCCGCCGAGCAGCGCGAAGACCTTGTCGTCGAGCACCAGCTTGCGGACGACGTTCTCGGTGCTGGCCGGGTTGTAGCCGTCGTCCATGACCTTGTAGACGATCTTCCGGCCGTGCACCCCGCCCTTGCTGTTGACGTGCTCGAAGTACGCCTTGGTGGCGGCGGAGATCTTCGAGTAGCCGGGCGCGGCCGGTCCGGTGAGCGGTTGGTGGGTGCCGATGACGACCTCGGTGTCGGTGACGCCGGGGACGTTCTCGGCGGCCTGCTTCTCGTCGTCGGCGCAGGCGGGCAACGCGGCCAGCAGGGCCAGGCCTGCGGCGGCCGCGAGAACGCGACGGGTGGTGGGGCGCATGGTTCTCCAATCCGGTGCGGCGGTGCGAACGGTGGGTGGAACCGGTGAGGTCAGCGGTCCGGCGACCGGTGGGGGGCCCGGCGGCGGCGCAGCGCGGCGCGCAGCCGGGCGCGGGCGGCGCGGACGCCACCGGCGATGCCGCCCGGCGCGGCGAGCATGACGACGATGAGGACCAGGCCGAACACTGCGAGCGCGAGGTTGCCCTCCAGCCGCTGGGCCAGGCCGGCGGAGAGGCTGAGATGTTCGGTGAGCAGGCCGGGCAGATCCTGGAGCGCGACCAGCAGCACCGCTCCCCAGACCGCGCCGGCCAGGCTGCCCAGCCCGCCGATCACGATGGCCATGAGCAGGAAGAGCGAGAGGTCCAGCGGGAACTTGCCGGGCGCTACGGTGGCGGTGATCATGGCGTACGCGCCGCCGCCCAGACCGGCGCAGGCGGCGCTGACCACGAACGCGAGCACCTGCGTGCGGGCCACCGGGATGCCGGCGAGCCGGGCCGCGACCTCGTCGTCGCGTACCGCCCGCAGGGACCGGCCGAAGCGGCTGCGCACCAGGTTGGCCAGCAGCAGCATGGTGAGCAGCGCGGCGGCCAGCGCGATCCAGGCCAGCCAGCGTTCCGGCTGGAAGTAGGCGCCGAGCGCCGCCGGTGGCGTCTGCGCCGGGAACGGCAGGCCCTGTTCGCCGTTGAACACGCCGGTGAAGATCGTGGTGACCGCCGGGACGAGCGTCGCCACGGCCAGCGTGACGCCGGCCAGGTAGGGGCCGCGCAGCCGGGCCGCGGCCAGCCCGATCACCAGCCCGCCGAGCGCGGTCACCGCGACGGCCACGAGCAGCGACGCGGGCAGCGTCCACCAGCCGGACACGGCCCGCTCGTCCAGGGCCCGCTGGGTCAGCGCCACCGTGTAGGCGCCGGTGGCCATCAGCGCGCCGTGCCCGAGCGAGAGCTGGCCGTTGAGCCCGACCAGCACGGTGTGCCCGGCGGTGACGCAGAGGAACGCGCAGACGCGCGCCACCTGGAGGTTCTGGTACGGCGCGAGCTGGTTGGTGACCAGCACGACGAGCGTGCCGGCGAACACGGCCAGCGCCAGGTGACGCAGCAGCGTGGAGCCGCGCGCCTCGCGTCCGGCCGGTGCGCCGGGGAGCAGCCGCCGCAGCGGGGACGGTGCCGCGGGCGCGATCTCGGTGGGGGTGGTCGTCACACGTGCCTCGCTCTCGCCGCGGAGAAGAGCCCGCCGGGGCGGACCAGCAGGACTGCCAGCAGCAGCACCAGGACGGCCAGCGGGGTGGTGTCCGGTCCGAGGTAGCCGGTGACGTAGGACAGGATCAGCCCGACCAGCAGGCCGCCGACCACCGCGCCGACCGGGCTGTCCAGGCCGCCGACCACGGCGGCGGTGAACGCGACCACGAAGACCAGGTCCATGGCGTGCGAGTGCAGTCCGAGTCCGGTGGGGACGACGAGCATGCCGGCCAGCGCGCCCACCCCGGCCGCGAGCGCCCAGCCGAGCGTGAGCATCCGGCCGACGCTGACGCCGAGCAGCCGGGACACCTCGGGCGCGAACGCGGCGGCCCGCATCCGCAACCCGACCGGGGTACGGGTGAACAGCAGCGCGAGCGACGCCACCACCGTCAACGCCGCGCCGAGCACCCACAGGTCGTACGGGGACAGCGCGGCCACCCCGCCGATGGTGAGCGCGTCGGTGTCGAAGGGCGCCGGGGCGGGCCGGTAGTCGTTGCCGAAGACCATGCCGAGTACCGCCTGGATGACCAGCACCAGCCCGAGCGCGACGATCACCTGGTTCAGTGGCCCGCCCGGCCCGGCGAACCGCATCAGCAGCCGCTCCACCAGCGCGCCCAGGGCCAGCCCGGACAGGATCGCCGCGGCCAGGCCCAGCCAGTACGAGCCGGTGGCGGAGACGACCGCGTACCCGATGTAGGCGGTGGCCACCGCCATCGCGCCCTGGGCGAAGTTGACCACCCGGGCGGCCCGCCAGATGAGCACCAGCGCGAGCGCGAACGCCGCGTAGACCGCCCCGGTGGCGAGCCCGTCGAAGGTGAGGAACCAGAACCGCTGCATCCGCCACCCCTTCCTAGAATCCGAGGTACGCGTGCCGGAGCTGGTCGTCGTCGCGCAGCCGGGCGGCCGGCGCGGCAGTCACCACCCGCCCGAGCGACATCACGATGCCCTGGTCGGCGACGGACAGCGCGGAACGCACGTTCTGCTCGACGAGCAGCACGGTGAGCCCGCGTTCGTCGCGCAGCCGCCGTAGCAGCGCCATGATCTGCGCGGTGACCTTCGGCGCCAGCCCGAGCGACGGCTCGTCGAGCAGCAGCAGCCGGGGTCGCGCGATCAGCGCCCGGCCGATCGCGAGCATCTGCCGTTCCCCGCCGGAGAGCTGGTGCCCGGCGTGGTCGCGGCGGCGGGCCAGGGCGGGGAACAGCTCGTACACCTCGTCCTGCGCGCGCCGGGCGTCGGCCCGGTCGCGCCGCCACAGCCCGCCGAGGCGCAGGTTCTCCGCCACTGTGAGCTCGGTGACGACGCCGCGTCCCTCCGGCACGTGCGCCAGGCCGCGCCGGACCAGGTGTTCCACCCGGACACCACGCAGGTCCTCCCCCGCGTACCGGACCCGGCCGCCGGTGGGCCGCAGCAGACCCGAGAGGGTACGCAGCAACGTGGTCTTGCCCGCGCCGTTGGCGCCCAGCACGGCGGTGACCGTGCCGGCCGGAACGGCGAACGCCACGTCGCGCAGCACCGGCACCGGGCCGTAGCCGCAGCTGAGCGCCTCCACCTCCAGCACGGCGGTCACGTCGTGCTCCCCTCGGCCGGCACGTCGGCCCCGAGGTACGCCTCGGTGACCCGCGGGTCGTCGCGGATGCTCTCCGGGTCACCGGCGGCGATCACCTTGCCGAAGTCGAGCACCACCAGCTCGTGGCAGACGGACATGACCAGGTCCATGTGGTGCTCGACGAGCAGCACGGCACAGCCGTCGTCGCGTCCGGGCAGCGCGCGGACCAGGTCGGCCAGTTCGGCCACGTCGTCGGCGCCGAGGCCGCCGGCCGGTTCGTCGAGCAGCAGCAGCCGGGGCCGGGCGATCAGCGCGCGGGCCAGCGCGACGCGCTTGCGCACCGGGTACGGCAGGGTGGCCGGGGCGGCGTCGGCGTACTTCTCGATGCCCAGCTCGGCGAGCAGGTCCATGGCCAGGGCGCGCAGCCGGCGCTCGTCCCGGTCGCTGCGAGGCAGGCCGAACAGGGCGGCGGCGAACCCGGCGCGGGCGGTGTGGCTGGCTCCGGCGACCACGTTCTCCAGCACGGTCAGGCCGGCGAACAGGCCGACGCCCTGGAGTGTGCGGGCGATGCCGAGGCGGGTGAGGGCGTGCGGGCGGGGCCGGAACGGCCTGCCGTCCAGTGTGAGCGATCCGCCGGTCGGCCGGACGAACCCGCAGACCACGTTGAACAGCGTGGTCTTGCCGGCGCCGTTGGGCCCGATCACGCCGACGACCCGGCCGGGCGGCACCCGCAGCGAGACGTCGTCGAGGGCGGTCAGGCCGCCGAAGCGGACGCCGACGCGGTGCAGCGCCAGGCCCTGATCGTCGGTGGCTGTGCCCGGTGGGCTCATCGTCACCTCGTGGCGGTCGACGGAGCGCGGAAAACTAATTACACCGGGAGTGTACTTTTCTCTGCCGCCGCGTCAATGCCTTGATGATCACGGGCCTCACGTGCCCACTTCGCGCCTCCTACGTGCACTGTCGGTGCGATCATCCCGCCATGCGGTCGCGGGCACGCCGCAGGAACGTCTGTTCCGCCGCGTTGCCGGTGCCGGCGATCGCCGCGTCGTACGCGGCCCGCGCCCGCGCCGGACGGTCCAGCCGGCGCAGCAGGTCGGCCCGGATCGCGTGCCACACGTGGTAGCCGGCCAGGTCCAGGCGTTCCACTTCGGCCAGTCCGGCCGCCGCCCCGCGTACCTCGGCCAGCGCGACCGCCCGGTTCAGCGCCACCACCGGCCCGGGCGCGACGGCGGCCAGCTGGTCGTAGAGCGCGAGGATCTGCCGCCAGTCGGTGTCGGCGGCGGCGGGCGCGTCGGCGTGCACGGCGCCGATCGCGGCCTGGATCTGGTACGGGCCGGGCCGGTTCCGGCGCAGGCAGCGGCGGACCAGCTCCTGCCCTTCGGCGATCAGCTCCCGGTCCCACCGGCCGCGCTCCTGCTCGGCCAGCGACACCGGCACGCCGTCCGGGCCGGTCCGGGCGTCGCGGCGGGCCTCGGTGAGCAGCATCAGCGCGAGCAGGCCGAGCGCCTCCGGCTCGTCCGGCATGAGCGTGACCAGCAGCCGGCCCAGCCGGATCGCCTCGGCACCCAGCTCGGCGCGGCCCAGACGGTCCCCCGCGCTCGCCGTGTGCCCCTCGTTGAAGATCAGGTACACCACCGCGAGCACCCCGCGCAGCCGGTCCGGCAGGTCCGCGTCGCGCGGCACCCGGTACGGGATGCCGGCGTCGCGGATCTTCGCCTTGGCCCGGACCAGGCGCTGGGCCATCGTCGGCTCCGGCACCAGGAAGGCCCGCGCGATCTCGGCGGTGCTCAGGCCGCCGAGCAGGCGCAGCGTCAACGCCACCCGGGCGCCGGTGCCGAGCGCCGGGTGACAGCAGGTGAAGATCAGGCGCAGGCGGTCGTCGGGCACGGGCCCCTCCTCGGCGGGCGGGTCGGCGGCGTGCAACAGGGCGGCCTCGGCGTGCCGGGCGGCCCGGGTCGCCTCACGGCGCAACCTGTCGATCGCCCGGTTCCGGGCGGTGGTGATGATCCAGCCGGCCGGGCTGGCCGGCGGGCCGTCGGCGGCCCAGCGCGTCACCGCGATGGTGAACGCCTCCTGGACCGCCTCCTCGGCGAGGTCGATGTCGCCGAGGAGGCGGACCAGGACGGCTACCGCGCGGCCGTACTCGGCCCGGAAGACCCGTTCGACAGCGGTCATCCCTCGCCCTGGAACGGGCGGACCTCGATCGGCAGCGTGGTGGCGAGGGCGTAGCGGCGGCCCCAGTCCAGCGCGGCGTCCAGGTCGGGCGCCCGGATGATGGTGACGCCGCCCAGGTACTCCTTGCCCTCGGCGAACGGCCCGTCGGTCACCAGCACCTCGTCACCGGCCGGGCGCAGCACGGTGGCGGTCTGCGGGTCGTGCAGGCCGTTGCCGAACACCCAGCAGCCCGCCTCCCGCAGGTCCCGGCCGATGGCCTCGACCTCGCGCATCACCCCGGCCAGGAACTCCGGGTCCGGACGGCCCTGGCCGGCCGGCTGGTACATGCTGATCAGGTACTGCTTCATCGGTGTCTCCTCACCGCCGGGGACGGCCCCGCGCCGCCCCTTCACCCTCCACACGAACGGTGGGCGCCGGTTTCGACACGCCGGGCCGGGTGAATCCGGCCGGGAGCGGGGTACGCCGTCGCGTGCGCCGCCACCGGGTCGTCGTCGTGGGCGCCGGGTTCTCCGGCCTGGCCTGCGCGCTCGCCCTGGACGCCGCAGGCGCCGAGGTACGGGTGCTGGAGGCCCGGGACCGGGTGGGCGGACGGACGCTCAGCCGCCCGCTGCCCGGCGGCGGCTGGCTGGATCTCGGCGCGCAGTGGATCGGCCCGACCCAGGAGCGGATGTACGCGCTCGTCGCCGCGTACGGCCTGACCACGTTCCCCTCCCCCACGCGGGGCGCGGCGACGCTGCTGCTCGGCGGACGCCCGGCCACCGGCGAGCCACCGGGGCTGTCCGCGCTGCTTGACACGCTCGACGAGATGGCGGCCGGGCTCGACCCGGCCGCGCCGTGGCGGGCGGACGAGGCGGCCCGGTGGGACCGGATCACGTTCGGCGGCTGGCTCGACGCGAGCGCGGCCGACCCGGCCACCGCCGGGTACGCCGCACGGATGCTCGCCGGTGGGCTGCTGGCCGCCTCGGCGGACGAGGTCTCGCTGCTGCACATGCTGTTCTACCTGCGCAGCGGCGGCGGCACCCGTTCACTGTTGCGCATGGCCGGTGGCGCCCAGCAGGACCGCGTGGCAGGTGGTCCGGCCGCGCTGGCCGAGCGGATGGCCGCCGCGCTGCCGCCGGGGAGCCTGTGCCTGCGCGCCCCGGTGGACGGCGTCGCGCAGGACGGCGACGGCGTGCGGGTGCGCTCCGGCGGCGAGACTCACCGCGGCGACGCCGTGGTGGTCGCGCTGGCACCGACGCTGGCCGGGCGCATCCGGTACGACCCGCCGGTGCCGCCGCTGCGCGACGGGCTGACCCAGCGGATGCCGATGGGCGTGGCGCTCAAGGTGCACGCGCTCTACCCGGAGCCGTTCTGGCGGGCCGACGGCCGATCCGGCGTGTCCAGCACCGACACCGGGCCGCTCACCGAGACGGTGGACAACTCGCTGCCGGGAGCGCCGGGCGGGGTGCTCACCGCGTTCAGCTACGGCGCACAGGCCCGGGCGCTGCGCCGGCTAGCTGAGGACGCGCGCCGGGACGCGCTGTGCGACGCGCTCGCCGCGATCTTCGGCCCGGCCGCCGCGCGCCCCGACGACCTCGTCGAGTACGACTGGTCGGCAGACGAGTGGACGCGCGGCTGCTTCTGCGGCGTCCTGCCACCCGGCGCGTGGTGCGCGTACGGCCCGGAACTGCGCACGCCCGTGGGCCGGGTGCACTGGGCCGGCACCGAGACCGCGACCCGGTGGAGCGGCTACCTGGAGGGCGCGGTGACCGCCGGCGAGCGCGCCGCCACCGAGGCGCTCGCCCAGCTCGGCTGAGCGCCCTATTCAGTGAAATTCTTCGATGCAATCTATTGAAAAGTTTCTCCGCCCTGTGCCCTAATGACGACAGTTCCCTTCGTCATACTCCCGCCGCCGGAGCGCGGCAACCCCCAGGGAGGACAGATGCACAGATCGATCCGATCGGCGCTGCGCGTGGCCGGAGCCGCGCTGCTCGCCACCGTCACCGTCGCCGCGGCGGCCCTGTCCGGGACGGCTCCCGCCTCCGCCGCCCCGGCCGGACTACCCGGCATGGACGTCTCCAGCTACCAGGGCAACGTGAACTGGTCCGGGGCGTGGGCCAACGGCGCCCGGTTCGCCTACGTCAAGGCGACCGAGGGCACGTACTACACCAACCCGTACTTCGCCCAGCAGTACAACGGCTCGTACAACGTCGGGATGATCCGCGGCTCGTACCACTTCGCCCGCCCCGACACCACCAGCGGCGCCACCCAGGCCAACTACTTCGTCGACCACGGCGGCGGCTGGTCGAAGGACGGCCGGACGCTGCCCGGCGCGCTGGACATCGAGTACAACCCCTACGGCGCGACCTGCTACGGCCTGAGCCAGGCGTCGATGCGCAGCTGGATCGCCTCGTTCGTCAACCAGTACTACGCCCGCACCGGCCGGTGGGCCACCATCTACACGACCACCGACTGGTGGAGCACCTGCACCGGCAACACCTCGCAGTTCGCCGCAAACAACCCACTGTGGATCGCCCGCTACGCAAGCAGCGTCGGCACGCTGCCGGCGGGCTGGGGCACGTACTCGTTCTGGCAGTGGTCCTCCTCCGGGATCTTCCCCGGTGACCAGAACGTCTGGAACGGCTCACTCGACCGGCTGCGCGTGCTGGCCTGCAACGGACCCTGCTGAGCCCGGCCCGGGCGTGGCGGGCGGTGCCGGTCCCGCCACGCCCGGCGTACCGGAAGATCCGGCGCTCCCCTTCCGCGAGGAGGTTGCGATGTCCGTTCCCGTACCCCGGCGGACCGTGCTGCGCGGCGCGGTCCTGCTCGGCGCCGCCGCCGGCGTCGGCGCGCTGACCCAGATCGGCGCCGGTCCCGGCGCGCGGGCCGCCGCCACCCGGGTCGACCAGCCGACCATCGCCAACTGCGCGACCTGGGGCGCCCGCCCGCCCTCGTCGCCGGTGAGCGTGGTGTCGAGCCGGCCCAACAAGATCATCGTCCATCACACGGCGTTCCCGAACACCACCGACTACAGCCTGGCGCAGGCGTACCGGAACTCCCGCGACATCCAGGACCTGCACATGGACGGCAACGGCTGGCTCGACTCCGGGCAGCACTTCACAAACAGCCGGGGCGGCTACCTGACCGAGGGCCGGCACGGCAGCCTCTACGCGCTGCTGCACGGCCAGACCATGGTGCAGGGCGCGCACTGCGTCGGGCAGAACAGCCAGGCCATCGGCATCGAGAACGACGGCATCTACGTGGACGTGCAGCCGCCGCAGGCGCTCTGGAACAGCCTCGTCACGTTCTGCGCGTTCACCTGCCAGCAGTACGGCATCGCGCCCACCGAGATCTACGGGCACAAGGACTTCAACAACACGCAGTGCCCGGGGCTGCTGCACGACCGCCTCCCCGAGCTGCGCCGTACCGTCGCCGCTCGTCTCGGCGGCTGACCACGGGGGTACGCGGGGCGCCCGGGTGCGACGGGCGCCCCGCGTAGCCTGCTGCGTCAGTCCTGGCTTATATAAGCCTCTCCTGATATACATGGGTCGTGCACGCCTTCGACGTCCTCGGCGACCCGGTCCGCCGCCGGATCCTGGAGCTGCTCGCCGACGGCGAACAGCCCGCCGGCACGCTCGGCGAGACCGTGCGGCGCGAGTTCGGCATCAGCCAGCCCGCCGTCTCCCAGCACCTCAAGGTGCTGCGCGAACACGGCTTCACCACAGTGCGCGCCGAGGGCACCCGCCGCCTCTACGCCGTGGACCCCGCCCCGCTGCGCGACATCGACGCGTGGCTGGACGGGTTCCGCCGCTTCTGGACGCCGCCGCTGACGGCGCTCGCCACCGAGCTGGCCCGGGGCCGCCGCGAACGACGGCTGCGCGAGGACACCACCGACGAGAGGACCGACCCATGATGGACGTGACCGGACAGATCAGCGCCGTCGAGCGCCGCATCGGCGACCGTACGCTGCCCGCCGGGCAGGCGCGGGTGCTCACCATCGCCCAGACGTACGACGCACCGGTGGCCGACGTCTTCGACGCCTGCACCAATCCGGAACGGATACCCCGCTGGTTCCTGCCGATCTCCGGCGACCTGAGCCTCGGCGGCCGGTACCAGCTGGAGGGCAACGCCGGTGGCGTCGTCGAACGCTGCGACCCGCCGCACGGCTTCGCCGCCACCTGGGAGTTCGGCGGCGAGGTGAGCTGGATCGAGGTACGGCTGCGCGAAGCCGGCCCGGGGCGTACCCGGTTCGAGTTGGAACACGTCGCGCACGTCGACGACGACCGGTGGGCCGAGTACGGTCCGGGCGCGGTTGGCATCGGCTGGGACCTGGCGCTGCTCGGCCTGGCCTCCCACTTCGCCGCCGACGGCACGGGCGTCGACCCGGCCGCCGCGGCCGAGTGGATGGCCTCGCCCGACGGCCTGCGTTTCATCGCCGAGTCCAGCAGCGGCTGGACAGCGGCAAGCGTCGAGGCCGGTACCCCGGCCGAGGAGGCCCGAGCCGCGGCCGCCCGGGTCCAGGCCTTCTACACCGGCACCCCCACTCCCTGACGCCCTCCGGGTCACCCCCTCCTCGCCGATCTTGCACTTTGAGCCCTTTCGGTGTCCGCTCCGCGCGGATTGCCGGGCACCAAAGTGCAAGATCGGCGGAGGTGGTGGGGAGTTGGTGTTCACCCCGGGGCTCGGGCTGTTCGGGTCCGGCTTGCTGAGGTCGGCGGCCTCTCCGGTGGCACCGGTCGCGTCCCGCTGACCGAGTGCGCTCGCCCCAGTCCGGCGTGCTCGGCTCGTTGCCCCACCGCATTCGCGTCCCATGACACGCTTCACCGGTCGCCCTCGCCGGGGTTTTTAAGATCTTGGTAGGAAACGGCCCCCATAAGGGCCCTTTCCTGCCAAGATCTACCCGCGTCCCGGGATGCGGAACGGGCTTCTCTCGATGTGGAGTGTCGCGCTCCACAGGGGCAGGAAGCGGGGCTCCGGGCCAGCCGTGGCGACGGGCGACGCGCGCGGCGAGCCAGCGAGCCAGCGAGGCCGGTGCGGTGCGGCCGGTGCGGCGAGGGTGCCTGCGGTGGAGTCGGCCAGCGGTGACATCCACGGTGGCGGACTTGCGGCAACCTGCTCGGGTTCGCCCTGATGGAGGCACGCGCCCAGCTCGCCGGTCGAGGGGGCGAGGCCTGACCTCCGGGGGCGGGTGCGGGTAACGTGCTGCGGCGTGACCGCGTACTCGCACTGCTCGTTCTGCGGCGCGGCCTACCCGGCGGGCGCCGGGTGGCCGCGCGTCTGTCCGTCCTGCGGCGAGACGGTGTGGCGCAATCCGCTGCCGGTGGCGGTGGCGGTGCTGCCGGTACGCACGCCGGACGGGCTCGGCGTGGTGGTGGTACGCCGCGACATCGAACCGGCGCGTGGGCAGCTCGCGCTGCCGGGCGGCTTCATCGAGTACGGCGAGGAGTGGTCCGAGGCGCTCGTGCGTGAGCTGCGGGAGGAGACCGGGCTGCTGGCCGAGGCCGGCGAGGCGCGGCTGTTCGCGGTGCACGGCGCACCGGCGGGCGGCGCCATGATGGTCTTCGGCGTGCTGCCCGAACGGCCGGCCGGCGACCTGCCGCCGTCCGCGCCCACCGAGGAGGCCACCGAGTGGCTGGTGCTGACCGAGCCGGTCGAGCTGGCCTTCTCCACGCACACCCGGGTGCTGGCCGACTTCCTCGCCGGTCAACGCCCGCTCTGACCGGAACCCGGGCCGCCGGACGGACCGGCGGCCACCCTGGCGCGGTCAGCCGCGGGCCGGGACCGGCTGGGGTGAGAACGGCACGGCGGCCGGCACCTCGATCTCCGGCTCACCGGCCGGGTGCCGCCACAGCCCGCGCCGCCGCAGGATCGGCAGCACGCCCTCGCCGAACCAGTACGCCTCCTCCAGGTGCGGGTGGCCGGAGAGGATGAACTCGTCCAGGCCGAGCGCGTGGTACTCGGCGATCCGGTCGGCGACCTCGGTGTGACTGCCGACGAGTGCGGTGCCCGCGCCGCCGCGGACCAGCCCGAATCCGGCCCACAGGTTCGGCGAGACCTCCAGCCCGTCGCGGGAGCCGCCGTGCAGGTCGAGCATCCGCCGCTGCCCCTCGGACTCGCTGCGCCGCAGCCCCTCCTGCACCGCGCGCACGTCGGCCTCGGGGATGCCGTCGAGCAGCTTGCGCGCCTGGGCCCACGCCTCCTCGGCGGTGTCGCGGCTGATCACGTGCAGCCGGATGCCGTACCGCAGTTCGCGACCGGCCTCGGCGGCGAGCCCGCGGATCCAGTCCAGCTTGCCGGCCACCTGCGCGGGCGGTTCGCCCCAGGTCAGGTACACGTCGCTGTGCCGTACCGCCACCGGCCCGGCCGCGCCGGACGACCCGCCGAAGTAGACGGGCGGCACCGGGTCGGGCACCCGGCTGAGCCGGGCGCCCTCGACCCGCACGTGGGCGCCGTCGTGGTCGACCGTCTCACCGCGCCACAGCGCGCGCACCACGTGCAGGGACTCGTCGGTACGCGCGTAGCGGGCGTCCTTGTCCAGGAAGTCGCCGTACGCGCGCTGCTCGGCGGACTCGCCGCCGGTGACCACGTTGAGCAGCAGCCGCCCGCCGGACAGGCGCTGGAAGGTGGACGCCATCTGCGCGGCGAGGGTGGGTGAGAGCAGGCCGGGCCGGAACGCGACGAGGAACTTCAGCCGCTCGGTCACCTCGGTGAGCATGGCGGTGGTCAGCCAGGCGTCCTCGCACCAGGCGCCGGTGGGGGTGAGCGCCCCGGCGAAGCCGAGCTGCTCGGCGGTGCGGGCGATCTGCCCCAGGTACGCGACGCTCGCGGGTCGCGCGCCGCCGGCGGTGCCGACCGGTACGCCGTGGCCGCCGCCCACGATGTCCCGGCTGTCGCCGTAGGTCGGCAGGAACCAGTGGAAGCTGAGCGACATGGTGTACCTCCGGTGCGCGGGTCGGACGGGCCCCTCCTGAGTGGTGGGACGACCACGCCGACACCCTACCCATAAAACCTATCGGGTTGGTAGGTTGCTGTCGCCCGCCGACGGCCGGGTTCACCCTCCCCGAGGAGTCGCCATGCGTACCCCCAGATCGCGCCGCCGCCCGATGGCCGCGCTGCTCACCACCCTCGCGCTGCTCGCCGCGACGGCGCTGACGGCCTGCGGCGGCGAGGCGGCCGACGCCAGCGGCGGCGGCGACCGCCCACTGCGGATCGGCTACCAGCGCTTCGGCGGGCTCAGCCTGGTCAAGGCGCGCGGCGACGCGAAGAACGTCACCTGGTCGCTGTTCGAGAGCGGCCCGGCGCTGACCGAGGCGCTCAAGGCCGGCTCGATCGACATCGGTCAGGTCGGCGAGGCGCCGCCGGTGTTCGCCGCCGCCGGGAAGATCCCGTTCTCCGTGGTCGGCACCTCCGAGCCGATCCCGCAGGGCGAGGCGATTCTGGTCAAGGCGGACAGCCCGTATCGTGGATTCGCCGACCTACGCGGGCGCACCGTCGCGCTGAACAAGGGCTCCAACGTGCACTGGCTGCTGGTGAAGCTGCTGGAGGCCAACAAGATGACGCTCGCCGACATCAACGTCAAGTACCTCAAGCCCGCCGAGGGGCGGCCCGCGTTCGACAACGGGCAGGTCGACGCGTGGATCATCTGGGACCCCTACTTCGCGCTGGCCGAGCGACCGGGGGTACGGGTCCTCGCCGACGCCACCGGGCTGGCCGGCAACCGCGAGTATGTGCTGGCCGCGCCGGACGCGGTGCAGAACCGCACCGACGACGTGCGGGCGTTCCTGAACACGTACCGGCAGACCACCGACTGGGGCATCGCCCACCCGACCGAACGCGCCGCCGTCCTCGCCCCCGAGCTGAAGATCCCACTCGACGTGACCACCCGGGCGCTGGCCCGCAGCGCCAAGCCGCTCGCCCCGGTCACCCCGGAGATCGGCGCCGAGTTGCAGGCCATCGCGGACAGCTTCGTGGAGCTGAAGCTGGTACCCGGACCGGTCGACATCGCCGGGCGGGTGGACGGCCGGTTCAACGAGGCGTTCCAGTGAGCGGTCCGGCGCTGGCCGAGGCGACCGCTCCCGTCGTACCCGATCGGGCGACGCCGCGGCGGTCGCGGGCCCGCGCCTCGCGGCGGTGGCGGCGCGCGGTGAGCCCGGTCGTGCTTGTGCTCGCCTGGGAGGTCGCCGCGCGGACCGGGCTGCTCGCCCCGGAGAAGCTGCCCGCGCCGAGCGCGGTGCTGGCCACCGGCGCTCGGCTGGCCCGCGACGGGACGCTCGGCGTGCACCTGCTCGACTCGCTCACCCGCGCCGCGCTCGGCCTGCTCATCGGCGGCGGCCTGGCGCTGGTGCTCGGCGCGGCGGCGGGACTGCTGCGCCTCGGCGACGACCTGGTCGACCCGCCGGTGCAGATGGCCCGGATGCTGCCGCACCTGGGCCTGGTCCCGCTGCTGATCATCTGGGTGGGCATCGGCGAGTCGCTGAAGGTCACGCTCGTCGCGCTCGGCGCGTTCTTCCCGATCTACTTCAACACGTACGCCGGCATCCGCGACATCGACGAGCGGCTGGTGGAGGCGGCGCGTACCTGCGGCCTCGGCGCGGCGGCCCGGCTGCGGCACGTGGTGCTGCCCGGCGCACTGCCGGCGCTGTTCCTCGGGTTGCGGCTGGCCATCGGCGCGGCCTGGCTCAGCCTGGTCGTCGGCGAGCAGGTGAACGCGCAGACCGGCGTCGGGTTCCTGATGATGGAGGCGCGCGAGTTCAGCCAGACCGACGTGGTGGTGCTCGGCCTGCTCATCTACGCGCTGCTGGGCCTCGCCTCCGACCTGCTCATCCGGTACGCGGAGAGGAGGACGCTGGCGTGGCGACGCGGACTGCGCGCGACCTGACCGGGCCGGTGCTCACCGCACGGGCGGTGACCCGGTCCTTCGGCCCGGCGGTGGTGCTGGCCGGGGTGGACCTGACCATCGCCGCCGGGGAGACGGTGGCACTGCTCGGCGGCAGCGGCTCCGGCAAGAGCACGCTGCTGCGCGTGCTCGCCGGGCTCGACGGCGACGCGGGCGGCGAGCACGTGCTGCACGGCACCGCCGCCGTCGTGTTCCAGGAGCACCGGCTGCTGCCGTGGAAGCGGGTCGCCGGCAACGTGGCGCTCGGCCTGGCCGGGCCGGACGTGGGCGACCGGGTCGGCCACGCGCTGGCCGAGGTGGGCCTCGCCGACCGGGGCCGGGCCTGGCCGGCCGAGCTGTCCGGCGGGCAGGCGCAGCGGGTCGCGGTGGCGCGCGCGCTGGTCCGCGAACCCGACCTGCTGCTGCTGGACGAGCCGTTCGGCGCACTCGACGCGCTGACCCGGCTGCGCATGCAGGGGCTGCTGCGGCGGCTGCGCGCCCAGCACGGCTTCGCCGCGCTGCTGGTCACCCACGACGTGGAGGAGGCGCTGCTCCTGGCCGACCGTGTCCTGCTCCTCGACGACGGCGTGATCGCCGAGGAGATGCCGGTACGCCTCGGCCCGTCCCCGAGCCCCGACGACCCGGCCCTCGGCGCGCTGCGCCGCCACCTGCTCGACCGCCTCGGCGTACCCGCCGGCTGACCGCGATGGAGAACCGATGACCCGCTGGACGCCCGACCCCACCTTCTACCCCTCCCCCGCGCTCGCCGCCACCGCGCCGGCCGAGAAGCTCGCGTACGTCGCCGCGTTCGATCGCGCCGGGCAGCGCCCCGACGCCATCGCGGTGCTCGACACCGACCCGGACTCCGACTCGTACGGCCGGGTGGTGGGCTGGACCGAGCTGCCGAACACCGGCGACGAGCTGCACCACTTCGGCTGGAACGCGTGCAGCAGCGCGCTCTGTCCGACCGCTCCGCACCCACACGTGGAACGCCGCTACCTGATCGTGCCGGGCCTGCGCTCGTCCCGGATCCACGTGCTGGACACCAAACCCGACCCGCGCCGGCCGAACCTGGTCAAGGTGATCGAGGCGAAGGAACTCGGCGAGCGCGCCGGGTACTCCCGGCCGCACACCGTGCACTGCGGGCCGGACGGCATCTACGTCTCCGCGCTGGGCGGCGCGGACGGGCAGGAGGGGCCGGGCGGCATCGCCGTGCTCGACCACACCACGTTCGAGGTGCGCGGCGCGTGGGAGGCCGACCGGGGGCCGCAGTTCCTGGCGTACGACTTCTGGTGGCACTACACCCAGGACGTGCTGGTCACCAGCGAGTGGGGCACCCCGTCGATGATCGAGGACGGCATCGTCGGTGAACTGCTGTTGGGCCGCCGGTACGGGCACGCGATCCACTTCTGGGACCTGGCGAAGCGCCGGCACGTGCAGCGCGTCGACCTCGGCGACCAGTACCAGATGCCGCTGGAGCTGCGCCCCGCGCACGACCCGACGAAGTCGTACGGCTTCGTCGGCGTGGTGATCAGCGTCGAGGACCTGTCCGCCTCGATCTGGCTGTGGCACCGCGACGGCGACGCCTGGGCGGTGACCAAGGTGATCGACATCCCGGCCGAGCCCGCCGACCCGGCCGACCTGCCGGACCTGCTCAAGCCGTTCGGTGCGGTACCGCCGCTGGTCACCGACATCGACCTGTCGGTGGACGACAGATTCCTGCACGTCTCCTGCTGGGGCACCGGCGAACTGATCCGCTACGACGTCAGCGACCCGTTCCACCCGGTACGCGTCGGCTCGGTGCGCCTGGGCGGCATCGTCAACCGCACCCCGCACCCGGCGTTCCCGGACGAGCCGCTGGCCGGCGGCCCGCAGATGGTGGAGATCAGCCGCGACGGCCGCCGCGTCTACGTCAGCAACTCGCTCTACGGCGCCTGGGACGACCAGTTCTACCCCGACGGGGTGGGCGCCTGGGTGGCGAAGCTCGACGTCGACCCGGAGCACGGCGGCCTCGTGCCGGACCCGCGGTTCTTCCCGCGTGGGGAGGAGTTCCGCGGCCTGCGGGTGCACCAGACCCGGTTGCAGGGCGGCGACGCCTCGTCCGACTCGTACTGCTTCCCGTGACCGGCGCGACCTGGGCGGCGCTGGCCGGCCTCGGCGCGTTCCACGGCCTGAACCCGGCGATGGGGTGGCTGTTCGCGGTGGCCCGGGGCCTCCAGGAGCGCCGCCGGGCGGCGCTGCTTGCGGCCCTGCCGCCGATCGCCGCCGGGCACCTGGCCTCGGTGGCGGTGGTCGCCGCCCTGGTCAGCGCGACCCGGTCGGTGACGGCCAGCACTGCGGTCGCGGTGGCCGGCGGGGTGCTGCTGGTCGGGTTCGGGCTGTGGCGGCTGCTGTCCGACCGGCACTTCCGGTGGGCCGGGATGCGGCTGTCCGCGGCGCAGCTCACCGCCTGGTCGTTCCTGATGTCGGCGGCGCACGGCGCGGGCCTGATGCTGCTGCCGGTGCTGCTCGCCGAACCGGCGGCCGGCGGAGGCCCGCACGCCGGGCACCTCGCCGCCGCGCCGGCCGGAGCGCTGACCGGCCTGCTCGCCGCCGCCGTGCACACGGTCGCCATGCTCGCCGTCGCGCTGGTCGTGGCAGTGCTGGTGTACGAGGTGCTCGGCGTCGGTGTGCTGCGCCGGGCCTGGTTCAACGTCGACCGGCTCTGGGCCGGTGTGCTGGTGGCGGCCGGGGTGGTGACGCTGATCGCCGCGGCGTGACCCGGCAGTGGTTCGCCGGGCAGACGCACGGGCCTGGCGTCGACCGCGAGCGGCTGCTGGAGGCGGGCGCGCGCAGGACGGCCCCGCCGTCACCCGTCCTTCGGACGGCCTGGGCAGGAGGTGGCAGCCGGGTATGCCTCGACGAAGACGTGGAGGGGCATGTCGCCTCCTGCCTTCGGTCCGCGGTAGATCGAGAGGCTGGACCAGTGACCACTGATCTTCTGGCAGTAGACGGCGTAGGCGCTGCCGTCTCCCTGGCTGTCATCCCAGCTGCCGTTGGCCTGCCAGCCGTCAGCGACGGCTCGTGCGCCGAAGGTGGTGAGCAGTTGCGCTGCGGTCATCGCGTTCGTGGTGGTGTAGTCGTTCTCGACGGCGGCCACCCGCTTCGCCGGCGGCAACGCACCGTGCGACTCGGGCCAGTCGGTGGTACAGGCCGCCGAGAACACCTTGCTCCCCGCGCTCCTGGTGCCGTCGGGCACGTAGCCGGTGAGGGCTTTGCCGCGCAAGTCCGCCAGGAGGGTCCTCTGGTCCGCCGGCACCTGGCACCCGGAGGACGGTGGGGTGGCATCTGCGCCGTCTCCGCCCTTCGATCCGCAGGCCGTTGTGCAGAGGGCGATGCCGATAAGGGCGGCCATCCCGCCGAGCCGCAGAAGAGCTGGTGCGGATCTCATCGGATCCTCCTTCGACGTCGGGAGCCGGGCGCGCCCGATGCGGCGCGCCCGGCAGGAGTGGCTATGACGTGTGGACGTTGAACGTATAGCCACTCTGGGTCTTGGCGAGCGAGAACGCGTTGCTGATCGGCGTGTATCTGCTGTATTCGCGGCCGGCGGGGTTGGTCGGGCACTTACCGGAGCCATCGGTTCCGTCGGTGAGGATCCCGTACGCCTTGCTGTCCGCCTCGCTGAAGAGCGGCCCCCCGCTGTCGCCCGGCCGCATGCAGAGGTTGGTCCTGATACCGCCGTCCTTCGCGGTGACGCCGCCGCACCTGGTGCCGTTGTAGTAGCCGATGTTCGAGTGGTAGCCCGAGGTCGAGCTCGCGTCCGCGCTACCGCTGCCGCACACCACCCAGCCGATGTCGATGGACCCGTATCCGTAGTAGCCGGTGATGCCGAAGGTGCCCTCGGTGCAGGCATTGGTGCCCTCGGAGGACCAGCAGTACGAGTTCACCAGGTTCCGGGAGTATCCGCTGAGCCAGGTCTCGGCGTAGTTGGTCGTGCTCGTCGTGACGTAGGGCTGCAGGGCGAAGTCCCACGGGTACGACGAGGCGCCGTCCACGTTGGCGTTCTCCCAGTCACCGAGTTCGTAACCGACCGGAGTACGACCGGTCTCGTAGCTCGAGAAGGTGCGGGTGTCGCCGGTCTTGTTCGGGCCGACGGTGCAGTGACCGGCCGTGAGGATGAACGACCAGCCGCGGCTGTCCTTGATGTTGAAGCCGTTCGTGCACTGGCCCCACGTGGCGTTCAACGCCTCACCGTTCGGATAGACGGGCGATGGCGAGTTACGCCGGACGTCGAGCCGCTGCCCACCTCGCATCGGCTTCCCGCAATACTCGGGGATGCAGCTCGGGGTGCTGACCAGCCCGGTCACGACCGGGCCGGAGGAGACCTTCATCTTCTCCTTGCCGCCGATCATCTGCCGGATCTTGACGCGGTCCCCGTGCCGGACCGCCGCCCGGGCGATCCGCGTGTCCACCGACGCCGGCGACTCGCTCTCCAGCCGCTTGCGCTCGGCTGCGGTCGCTCTCGCTGCCTGCTGCTCACCGGCGTGCTGATAGACCACCACAGCGTTCTGCTGGACGTCGGCCACCGCCTCGGCCACACGCTGCTTTCCCCCATGGGTGTTGAGCTCGGCGTCCAGCTGCCCGGCCACCTCGTGCAACTCCTTCAGTGAGTACTTGGCACCCACCACCCGGATGTGCTCGACATCGCGCACCTCACGAACCGCCTGAGCGATGGCCCGGGTATCCGTCGCATGGATGAGCAGCAACCCACCAGCGGCCTGATCGATCTCCGCCCCCGCGAAGGTGTCCGGGTAGTTCAGGGCGAGTTGCTCGTCGAGCACGGCGTTCATCCGCTGAAGGTCGAGCCGGCGCAGCGCCTCGGACTCCGACACCCCGTACTCCGACTGGAGGTAGGCGATCGAACCCCGTACCTGAGCTGCCGTAAGCGGTGAAGGCGTGTCCACCGCGAGCGCCGGCTCCGACATCACCAGGACACCACCCAAGGCGCTCAGCGACATGGCGCCGAGCGCAGCGAGTAGTCTTGTACTCGTCCTCATCTTGGTCTCCATCCAAATAGGACAATTTGGCCGTCCCGACGTGTGCAGCGTCGGGACGGCCATGCTTCTCAGGCAGGTTGACTGGGTGTGTCACTCCGGTCGCCCTGCGCGGGTCGTCGCAGCGTATAACGACGATCACCGATCCTGCTGTCCCGCCGACGCGGCGGATATGCGACCATGCCGGTGATCAGGTTCTTCCGCTCGCGCGCCAGGCGACGTCGCCGGGTTCCGCGATCACGAGCGCATCGCCGTGCCACGCTCCCCGCTCGGAGTCCCCATGGAGCAGACAGATCCCGCGGCCTCCCCGCGCGGCGCCCGCCCCCCGTCCCACGACCGTGGTCCGGATTCCGCGTCGCGACGGCGCCGACTCGTTGTCCGCGTCCTCGTGGTCGCGGTGCTGCTGACGCTGGCGACGCTGAGCGTCCGGGCCACCAGATGGTGGGGCTGCGCCTTTCCCCCCGACGACCAGACCGCTGCGGTGGCGGCGTACCAGAGAGATCCCGCCTTCTCCGTGACCCCGCCCCACGGGCGCCTGCTCACCGAACAGGCATCGACGCACGCCTGTGACTACCGACCAGCCTCGCGGGAGCGGGAGGAGTCGGCGGGACCCCAGTTCGCGACGGTCTGGCGCCGGTACACCGCGGATCGAAGTCTCTCAGCCGACGAACTGGCCGCCCTCATCGGGCCGGAGGCCCGCGGGGCCGGGTGGCGTCTCGTCAACCATCAGGGTGACGCCGGCGGCGGCCTCCTGCGGTACTGCAGAATGATCAACAGCAGGGCGGCGTGGCTGGAGATCAGCAGCACTGCTGACGGCACGCCTGACCACGCCGCCACCGTCACCGTTCTCATCGAGGGACGCCCGGACGAAGCCGGCTGCTGACGTCAGCGCGGGGACTCCTCCCCACGCCCGCGCCGGCGTGCTGCGCCGGGCCTGGTTCGACGTCGACCGGCTCCGGGCCGGTGTGCTGGTGGCGGCCGGGGTGGTGACGCGGGTCGGCGCGGCGTGTGCCGCCGCCCCACCTGCGATAGATCGACGAAAACTCCTACTGATTGAATAGGAAAGGCAGCGTCGCCTATCCCGGAGGTCAGTCGTGAGTCAGTCCCCGTCCCCCGCCGAAGCCGTCCACGACGCCGACCGGAGCCGGCAGTGGCTCACCGGGCAGGCGCACGGGCCGGGCGTCGACCGCGAGCGGCTGCTGGAGGTGGGCGCGGCGATGGCCGCGGTGACCGCCGCCGCGGCGGAGCGCGAGCCGGTGGCTGTGGCGTCCGCGCCGGTCGGCGTCGACCCCGGGGCGCCGATCGTCAAGCCGCTGCCGGCGGAGCTGCTGCGCCCGTTGGACACCAACGCCGAGATGCGCTGGCCGGCGATGGCCGGCCAGGGGTACGTGGTCCCGATCGACCGCTTCTTCGTCCGCAACCACACCGTCACCCCGTACCTGGACGCGGCAACCTGGCGGCTGCGGCTGTTCGGCGACGGCCTTCGCGGCGCGCCGAGCCGGGACAACGCGGTCGAGTTCGACCTCGACGAGCTGCGCCGGCTGCCCGCCGAGGAGCACGCGGCGCTGCTGGAGTGCGCCGGCAACGGGCGGCGCTACTTCGCCGAGCAGCAGGACGAGCCGGCCCCGGGCGTGGCGTGGGGGCTCGGCAGCGTCGGCGTGGCCCGGTGGCGGGGCGTCCGGCTCGGCACCGTGCTGCGCCTGGCCGGGCTGCGCGACGAGGCGGTCGACGTGATGCCCGAAGGACTCGACCCGGACTACGTCAGCGGCGGGGTCAACCTCGGCCGGGTACGCCGCCCGATGCCGGTCGCCAAGGCGCTCGACGACGTGCTGCTGGCGTACGAGATGAACGGCGAGCCGCTGCCCGCCGACCACGGCTTCCCGGTGCGCGTCGTGGTGCCCGGCTGGGTCGGCATCTCCTCGATCAAGTGGGTGGGCGCGATCGAGGTCTCCACCACTCCCCTGTTCTCGCCGTGGAACACGCAGTTCTACCGGATGTTCGGCCCCGGCCACCCGGCCGACGGCACAGTGCTCACCGCCCAGCCGGTACGCAGCGCGTTCGAGCTGCCCTGGGACGCCCGGGTGCCGGCCGGCGAGGAGGTGCTGCTCACCGGCCGTTCCTGGTCCGGCAACGGCCCGATCGCGCACGTCGAGGTGGACACCGGCGACGGATGGCGCCCGGCAGACCTGGTCGCCGCCGACCGGGGCGGCGCCTGGCAGCGCTGGACAGTCCGCTGGCGCCCGCCGGCCGCCGGCCGGCACGTCCTGCGCGTCCGCGCCACCGACAGCACCGGCGCGGTTCAGCCCGACCGGGCCGCGCCGAACGACCTCGCGTACCTGTTCGACGCCGTGGTGGCCCACCCGGTGACCGCCTGCTGATCGCCGCTTCAGGTGGTGCTGAGGTAGGGCGGCGGCACGGTGTCGGTGAGCCACACCCCGTTCGCGGAGCGGTAGAACAGGTACCCGGCCTCGGCCATCGCCGCCGCGTCCACCGTCAGCACCACCACCGCGCCGCCCCGGCGCGCACCGACGCGCCGGGCCGTCGCCACATCAGGCGACAGGTGTACGTGGTGCCGCCCGCCCCGGCGCAGCCCCTGCGCCCGGATCGCGTCCAGCACGGCCTTGCCGGTGCCGTGGAACAGCCGGGGCGGCGGCGCGGCCGGGGTCAGGCCGAGGTCGACCGGGACGGAGTGCCCCTGGTTGGCGCGGATCCGGTCGGCCCCGTCCGGGCCCGCCTCGACGGCGAAGCGCTGCTTGTCGTTGCCCGCGACCACGGCGTCCAGCTGGGCGCGGCTGATTTTCAGCCCGGCGAGCACGTCGGCGACCGGCACCCAGCCGGCCCGGTCGAGCCGCAGCCCGAACGCCTCAGGCCGGTGCCGCAGCCCCAGCGACAGCCGCTTGCTCACCCGAACAAGATCGCGATGTTCCACCCGCCCAGTCTGGAGCCGCGCCCCTCCCCTGTCGACGCGATTCCCCACTCACCCGCCCCCTCGCCTCCCGTTCCCGCCTCGCCTCGCCTCGCCTCGCCTCGCCGCGCCGCGCCGCGCCTCGCCTCGTCGATCTTGCGGTTTCGGCCCCTCGGGTGCCCGTTTCGCGCGTTTTGCTGGGGCAGAAACCCCGTGATCGACGAGCCGGGGAACTGAGGGTGGGACGGAGGCGGGACGGGCGAGGGTCAGGCTGCGGCTCGGTCTGGGAGGGGGCGGCGGCGGTGGGACGGGTCGGTCAGGGCGGGCGGGGACCAGGCGCCGTCGGGCTGGTAGAGGTTCGTGCCGGGCGGGACGATCTCGTCGATACGGTCCAGCACCGCGTCGTCGAGCGTCAGCTCCGCCCCGGCCAGCAGCGCGTCCAACTGGTCCATCGTGCGCGGTCCGATGATGGTCGAGGTGACCGCCGGGTGCGCGGCGGTGAACGCCACGGCGAGCTGCGGCAGCGTGCAGCCCACCTCGCCGGCGAGCGCGACCAGTTCCTCCACGGCGGCGTACTTGGCGGTGTTGCCCGGTAGCGCCGGGTCGAACCGGGCCGGGGTGAGCGCCGGGCGGCCCGCGCCGAGGTCGACGGGCCGGCCCTGCCGGTACCGGCCGGACAGGAACCCGGAGGCCAGCGGGCTCCACACCAGCACGCCCATCCGGTAGCGGCGGCAGACCGGCAGCACCGACGTCTCGATGCCGCGCGCGAGGATCGAGTACGGCGGCTGCTCGGTACGGAAACGGCCGAGCGCCCGCCGTTCGGCGACGTGGTGCGCCTCCACGATCTCCTCCGCCGGGAAGGTCGAGCAGCCGAACGCGCGGATCTTCCCGGCCCGGACCAGGTCGGTGAGCGCGCCGAGCGTCTCCTCGACATCGGTGCTGTGGTCGGGACGGTGCACCTGGTAGAGGTCGATCCAGTCGGTGCCCAGCCGGCGCAGGCTGTCCTCGACCGCCCGGACGATCCAGCGGCGCGAGTTGCCGCCCCGGTTGGGCCCCTCACCCATCGGGAAGTGGACCTTCGTGGCGAGCACCACGTCGTCGCGGCGGCCGCGCAGGGCCTTGCCGACGATCTCCTCCGACTCGCCGGCCGAGTACATGTCGGCGGTGTCCACGACGTTGATCCCGTGGTCGAGTGCCGCGTGCACGATCCGGGCACAGTCGTCGTGGTCGGGGTTGCCGACCGCGCCGAACATCATGGTGCCGAGACAGTGGACGCTGGCCTCGATGCCGGTGCCGCCGAGGACGCGATAGCGCATGTGAGACTCCCTGGGTCGCACCGCGCCGGCCGGGTGGCGCGCGGTCCGGTCACGGTAGGAGTTCGAGTGCGCTGGAGGTCAACCGTCGGCGGGTTCCGCGCTGCCGGCGAGGTAACCGGCGGCCTGCAACTCGAACAGCTCGCGGTAGAGCCCGCCCCGGGCCATCAGCGTGTCGTGGTCGCCCGACTGCACGAGCCGGCCGTGGTCCATCACGAAGATCCGGTCGGCGTGCCGGACGTTCGCCAGCCGGTGGGTGATCAGCACGACGGCCCGGTCCGGGTGCCGCCGCAGGTGCTGGAAGAGGGCGTGTTCGGCACGCGCGTCCAGCGCGGCGGACGGCTCGTCGCAGATCAGCAGCCGGGCGTCGCGGTAGAGGCCGCGCGCGGCCACCAGCCGCTGCCACTGCCCGCCGGACAGGTCCTGCCCGTCCTTGAACTGCCGGTCCAGCAGCGTGTCGTACCCGAACGGCAGCTCGCTGATCATGTCGTGCGCGGCGGCGTCCCGGGCGGCGGTCTCCACGCTGGGGCCGGGCCCGCCGGCGCGGTCGTGGCGGCCGACCCGGATGTTCTGCCGGGCGGTGAACGGGAACCTCCACCAGTCCTGGCTCATCACCGCGACCTGGGCGGCGGTCTGCCGGGGATCCAGCTCGGCGGCGTCCACACCGTCCCAGCGGATCGTGCCGCCGGTCGGACGGTAGAGGCCGGCGATCAACTTGGCGAGCGTGGTCTTGCCGGAGCCGTTCTCCCCCACCAGCGCGATCACCTCGCCGCGCCGGACCGTGAGGCTGACCTCGTCGACCGCGGCGGCGTCGGTGTCCGGGTAGCGCAGGCTGACCCGTTCGAGGTCGATGCGCGCGAAGCCGTCGACAGGCAGGTGCCCGCCGGCCGGGATCCGCCGGGTCGCCCGGTCGAGGAAGTCGCGGTAGTCCTGGTAGTAGAGGGCGTCCTCGTAGAGCGAGTTGGTGGCGAAGATGGCCGTGCGCAGGCTCGTACGCGCGGACTGGAGGGCGAGCAGCGCGGTGGCCGCCGCCGCGAGCGCCACCACGCCCCCGACGAGCAACGCGCCCAGCACCACGTAGAGCCCGAACGTGGCGATGCCGGTGATGGACAGGCCGATCGCCCGGGTCACCGTCTGCGCGCGGGCCAGGCGCAGCTCGGCGCGGGTCTCCAGCCGCGTCATGAGGTGGTACTCGGAGAGCAGGAAGTCGCGCATCTGGTACGCGCGGATCTCGGCCGCGGTGTGCCGGTTGGCCATCAGGTCGCCCAGCATCCACTTGCGTCGCCGCCGGGTGATCCGGGCGAGCCAGTCGACGTGCTGGCGGCGGGCCATCCGCACCGCCGTCACCGCCTCCGGGGCCGCGGCGACGACCAGGCAGGGCAGCAGCAGCGGGTGGATGATCGTCACCGCGGTGGCCGTGGCGATCACGCCGACCACGCCGGTGACCAGGTTGACCGTGTCGTTGACCAGGGACCCCGCCTCGACCAGTCCGCGGTCGCGGGCGCGGTCCATCTCCTCGGCGAAGCCGGCGTCGTCGAAGGCCGCCAGCTCCACGGCGGACGTCGTCTCGAACAGCCGCCGCTCCACCGTGAAGTTGATCTGCGGCACGAGCCGGGCCTGCGCCCAACCGGCGGCGATGGTCAGCGCGCCGCGCCCGGCGACGGCGGCCGCCGCGAGCGCCAGGGCGGGCAGCGCCGCCCGGATGCGTTCCGGTGTCGGGCCGGCCGCGAACAACTGGTGGAGCACCCCGGTGGTGGCGAGCAGCCCCAGCGTGGTGAGCACGCCGGCGGCGACGTTGAGACCCAGCGAGGCGGCGGTGTCCCGGCGGCTGGTCGCCCAGGCGAGGCTGATCGCCTCGCGGATCAGGGCGGGCAACCGGCGGGCCACCGACCAGAAGCCGGTGTGGGCCAGCTCGGTGGCCCGGTGCATCCAGTGCGGATCGACGAGCTCGGGCAGGGTCGTCTCCCCGGCCGGCTCCTCCCGCGGGTCGGACGGTGGACGAGGGTGGACCACCCCGGCCATGGCACCCCCTCGACGCGATCGGGCAGCAACGCTGGATACTACGTTCAGCTATCGACCACTGTCACTCAGTGATCGGCGTGTCGTACAGGCGTCCCAACTGGCGTGTCCGGGCCGGCGGACGGAAAGAACCGTCCGCACGGTGATCGCCGCCGGGTCGCGTCGCGCGCGACCGCTCCGGGTGGCAGGCTTGTGGGGTTCGCCGGCGCGGGCCGGCCGACCGCCCGTCGTGAAGGAGAAGATCGACCTGATGGCTGTGGACGTCACCACCACTGACGAATGGCAGGCGCTGCGCAAGCATGCCGAGGCGATGCGCGGCACGCACCTGCGCGACCTGTTCGCCGCCGACGGGCAGCGGGGTGAGCGGCTCACCGGCGAGGTCGCCGACCTGCACGTTGACTACAGCAAGAACCTCGTCACCGACGAGACCATCGCACTGCTCGGCGCGCTCGCCGAGCGGGTCGGGCTGGCCGACCGGATCGCGGCCATGTTCGCCGGCCGGCACGTCAACACCACCGAGGACCGGGCGGTGTTGCACACCGCGCTGCGCCTGCCCGCCGACGCCTCCCTCACCGTGGACGGCCAGGACGTGGTCGCCGACGTGCACGCGGTGCTGGAGCGCATGTCGGCGTTCGCGCAGCGGGTGCGCTCCGGCTCGTGGCGCGGTCACACCGGCGAGCGGATCACCACAGTGGTGAACATCGGCATCGGCGGCTCCGACCTCGGGCCGGTGATGGCGTACGAGGCGCTCAAGGCGTACCGGGACGCGGGCATCAGCTGCCGGTTCGTGTCGAACATCGACCCGACCGACATCCACGACAAGACCGCCGACCTGGACCCGGCGAGCACGCTGTTCGTGGTGGTCTCGAAGACGTTCTCCACCCAGGAGACGCTCGCCAACGCCGACCAGGCGCGGCGCTGGCTGCTCGCCGGGCTGGACGCGGACGACGACGCGGTCGCCCGGCACTTCGTCGCGGTCAGCACGAACGAGCAGCGGGTCCGGGACTTCGGCATCGACCCGGAGAACATGTTCGGCTTCTGGAACTGGGTGGGCGGACGCTACTCGCTGCCGTCGGCGGTCGGCCTGTCGGTGATGCTGGCGATCGGGCCGGACCGGTTCCGCGAGATGCTGGCCGGCTACCACGCTGTCGACGAGCACTTCCGGTCCGCGCCGGTGGAGCGCAACGTGCCGGCGCTGCTCGGCCTGCTCAACGTCTGGTACACCGACTTCCTCGGCGCGGAGACCCACGCGGTGCTGCCCTACTCGCAGTACCTGCACCGGTTCCCCGCCTACCTCCAGCAGCTCACCATGGAGAGCAACGGCAAGTCGGTACGCGCCGACGGCACGCCGGTGACGTACCCGACCGGGGAGATCTTCTGGGGCGAGCCGGGCACCAACGGCCAGCACGCGTTCTATCAGCTCATCCACCAGGGCACCCGGCTGATCCCGGCGGACTTCATCGCGTTCAGCCGGCCCAACCACGACCTGGGTGACATGCACGACCTGTTCATGTCGAACTTCTTCGCCCAGACCGCCGCGCTGGCGTTCGGGCGGACCCGGGAGCAGGTGGAGGCCGAGGGCGCCGCGCCCGAGGTGGTGGCGCACCGGGTGATGGCGGGCAACCACCCGACCACGTCGATCCTCGCGCCGAAGCTCACCCCGGCGACGCTGGGTCAGCTCGTCGCGCTCTACGAGCACATCGTGTTCACCGAGGCCGCGGTCTGGGACATCAACGCCTTCGACCAGTGGGGTGTGGAGCTGGGCAAGGTGATGGCCAACCAGCTCGCGCCGAAGCTCACCGGGCCGGACCCGGACCTGGCCGACGTGGACACGTCGACCGCCGAGCTGATCCGCCGCTACCGGGCCGAACGCGGCCGGAGCTGACCGCATGCCCGTGGCGTCCCGCGCAGACCGGTCCGGGACGCCACGGGTCAGCGGCGCAGCAGGTCGGCGTGCGCGGCGCGCAACCGGGTCAGCGCCGGGTCGCCGGCCGGGGCGCGGCGGTCCAGCTCGGCCCATGCCTCGGCGAGCGCGTCGGCGAGAGACCGCAGCTCGGCGGCGTGCCGCCGGGCCGACTGCCGGTGCAGTTCCTCCAGGCGGCGGGCCCAGCCGGCGCTGATCGCGGCGACGCGTTCGGCGTCGGCGCGGGCCTGGGCGCCGGTGCGGGCGGCGGACGCGGGCACGATCGCGGCCACCGGCCGGGGATCGCCGTCGCGGGTGACGAGCGTGACGGTGTCGGTCAGCTCGGCCAGGGAGACGAGTTGGGTGAGCCGGGTGCGGACCTCGCGCAGCGGCAGGGCGCGCGGCTGGGGGGACCGGTCGGCCAGTGCGGGGACAGCCATGGACACATGTTCACGTCCGGGTACGACACTTTCGGCGGTCAGGCGGTCCACTCCGGTGCCAGCACCGACCAGACCTCCAGGTCGGCGCGGCCGTCGGGCGTCGGTGCCGCAGCGCGCAGGACGCCGTCGCGGCGCATGCCGAGCCGCCGCGCGACGGCGACGCTGCGCTCGTTGCCGGCCTTCGTGATCCACTCGACCCGGTGGATGCCGCGCTCCCGCACCGCCCAGTCGATGATCACGCGTGCGGCGCGGGTGACCAGGCCCTGCCCTTCGGCGCCCGGCTCCAGCCAGCAGCCGGCCTCGCACACCCCACGCGTGGTGCTCAGCGACACGAGCAGCACGCCGCCGACGAGCGTACCGCGCTGCCAGATGCCCCAGATGCCGCCGTCGTCACGGGCCCAGCGGTCGGCGTACGCCTGGAGGACCTTGCCCGCCGACTCGGCGTCGGTGGCGACGAAGGACGCGCCGACCCAGGGCGCGATGTGGTCCCGGCAGCGGTCGAGGTTGGCCAGGAACTCCTCGGCGTGCCAGGGCGACAGTGGACGCAACTCGGCGTCGTCGGTGAGCGCGTGGGCGAACATCCGAGGAAGCTAGCAGGACCGTCGCGTTTTTGTCGGTCGGTCGCTCTACGGTCTGCGCCGTGAACGCCGTCCAGACGTACCGATATCTTCAGCCGTCCGCGCTGCGCGCCGCCGGTCTCGATCTGCAGACCTGCGGCGGCCCGGCGGCCAACCCGCGCTTCTTCGCCGGGTTCCTCACCGCCCCGGCCGCGGCGGCGGCCGGGCTGCTCGCCGTCGCCGAGGTGGCACGCACCCGTTACCACCAGCCGGTCAACCCGGCCAGCCTGGATCCGGTGGTCACCGGCAGCCGGGGCCGCCTGCGGTTCGAGTCGTTCTCCGGCTGCTGCGGGGTGTACGCGCGGATGGACGTGCTGCCGGCCGGGCTGGACGGGGAGATCAGCGGCCACGGCACCACGAACGTGGACGTCAACCCGCCGCTGCGGGAGGCGCTGGCCCGGGTCGGCGGCATCGAGCCGCTGCACGTGGCGGTCGGCCCGGACGACCTGACCGTCTCCACGATGGATGGGGCGGTGGTCGAGCGGAAGGTGCCGCTGCCCGGCCGCTGGCTGCGCGGCTTTGCCGAGGTGCACATGCTCACCGCCGGCTTCGAGCCGCGCGCCGAGATCCCGGCGGCGGAGGCGGCGGCGTTCCTGCGCCGGCTGCCGGCCGCGAACGACCGGAGCGTGCTGTGGGCGGTGCCCGCCGGGCGTACGCTGCGGCTGACCTCCCGCCCGGTGCCGGGCGCTGTCTGCCTGGCCGGCGCGGGCCGGCTCGCGGCGCTGCGCGGCGTGCTGCGGCACGCGCGCTCCCTGCGGGTGTACGGCCCGGCGGTGCGCGCCGGGTCGCCGGCCGCGCCGAGCACGTGGGAGCTGGACACCGGGGCGCTGCGGGTGTCGCTGACGTTGTCCCCCGAGCCGTACCGGGGGTTCTCCGGTGAGGGCGCGGCCCTGGCGGCGCTCGCCGGCGACGACGTGGTCGACGACGCGGAGCTGGTGGGCGCGCTGCTCAACTGGGATCCGGCGATCGACGTGGCAGCGCTGGCCGACGCCGCCGCGCTGCCCGACGAGCGGGTGCGGGCCGCGCTCGCCCAGCTGGGCACCGCCGGGCGGGTCGGGTACGACGTGGCGGACGGGGCGTACTTCCACCGGGTCATGCCCTACGACGCGGGCCGCGCGGAGCGGGACAACCCTCGGCTGGTCGGCGCGCGGGCGCTCGTCGAGCGTGGCGCCGTCGAGCGCGACGGCGAGAACGCGACGGTACGCACCGACGACGAGGTCTACCGGGTACGCCGCCACCCGGACGGCGCGTACTCGTGTTCCTGCCGCTGGTGGGCGCGGCACCGGGGGCAGCGGGGGCCGTGCCGGCACGCGCTGGCCGTGTCGATGGTCGCGGCACCGGTGGGGGCGCTGTCGTGAGGGAGTTCTTCAAGCCGCTGGTAAGCGGACGGCCGTCGCGGGTCCGGTCGGCGCTGGCCGAGCTGGACGAGCCGGTCCGCCGGGCGCTCGGCGAGGCCCTGGTCGCCCACGTCCGGCAGCGGCGGGATGCCTGGTGGTGGAATGCCGAGGCGACCGCGCTGGCGGTGGCCGCCGTCGGCACGCTCAGCACCCCGGCAAAGGTGGCCGCGTTGCTGGGCCGCCGGTCGGTCTGGCTCGACGACGCCGATCCGGCGCCGGTGGTCGAGGCCGCCCGGGAACGCGGGGTGACCTGGCTGGCCGACGTGGCGTACAAGCTGGCCGACCGGCTCCCCCGGGACCGGATGCTCGCGGGCTGGCGGTTCGTCGCCGGTCTCCTGCTGGCGGAGAAGGCGCCGCCGCCGACCGGGGACGACTTCGTGCGTGGCTGGGCCGCCGCGCAGGGCTCGCCGGGCCCGCGCGGGACGCGCCCACCGACTGTGGACCGGCTGCGCGCGGACCCGTTCCTCGACGCACTGCTGCCGCGCCTGTTCGAGGTGGACGGTGTGGGCACCGAGCTGGCCCGCGGCGACGGCGCGGGCACGGACGCGGAGGCGCTGCCCCGGGCTCTGGCGGCGCTGGCCGCGGAGGGCCGGCTCGACCGGGCGGTCCTGCTCAACGGCGTCCTCGGCCGGCTGCTGCGCGGCGACCGGCCGGGCGCGCTGCGCCCGTTCCTGGTCCTGCACGACCTGCTGGCGCCGGCCCCGGACGAGGTGGCGACGCGGTCGAGCGCCTATCTGCGGCTGCTCACCGACGGGCCGGGACCGGTGGCCCGCCTCGCTCAGCGGACGCTCCGGCAGGCCGGCGACGCCGCCGAGCCGGAGGCGCTGTGGGAGGCCGCGCGGACGGTGCTGGCCCGGCCGGAGAAGGCACTGGTCCGGGCGCAGGTGTCCTGGCTCGACCGGCTGGCCCGGCAGCACCCGGATCAGGCCGCGGAGATCGGCGCGGTGCTCGCCGTCGCGGCCGATCATCCGGACGCCGGCCTGCGCGAGCGCGCGCTGACGCTGGCGCAGCGGCACGGCCACCGGCCGGTCGCCGTCACCACGGTTGCCGAGGCCCGCGACGACCTGCCGCCGCCGCTGCCGGCGGCGGACGCGCCGCCGCCGATCGACGACGTGGACGAGCTGGTGGAGGAGGTCGCGGCGTCGCTCGGCCGGCGCTGGCCCGCGCTGACCACGGAACGCGTCATGGACGGACTGGTCCGGCTCGGCACCGCCGACCGCGAACGGCTCGCGGCGGCTCTCCTGCCTGTGGTGCGCCGCGAGCGGGTCGGCGCGTACGACCATCCCTGGTCGGTGTTCAAAATCTCGGCCCAGATGCACGGGCTGCTGCTTGCCGTCTGCGACGAGGCCGAGGCGGCGACCCGCCGCGACAAGTGGAGCACGCTGCTGGCCGAGTCCCGCCCGCGCGCGCCGTTCCCGTTCCGCGGTGGTGCGCCGGTTCCGGCCACACGCCGGCCCGCGCCCGTCCAGCTCGCCTGCACCCGCCTGGCCGAGATCGGGCAGCGGCTGGACGGCCGCGACGACCCGGGCCTGCTGTCCGCGCCGACCTCGGTCACCGGGGCGATCGAGCCGGTGGCGCTCTACGAACGGATCGCGGCGCTGGGTGACCGTCCGGTGTGGCGCTGGGATCTCGCGCAGGCCCTGCTGCGCCTGCCGGCCGGCGTCGACGGGCCGCTGGGCGAGCGTGCCGCGACGCTGCACACGCCGGCCGGCGACGAGCTGGCCCGCTGGCTGCGCGGCGACGCCGTGCCGGCCCCGGCGCAGCGGGTGGTGACGGTGGGCCGGCGGGCGCGGTCGGCCGGGTACGACTGGGGCTACGACCAGCTGCCCGAGGGCCGGACGCTCGTCGCGCTCACCCCGCCGGACGACGTCGAGGACCGGCTCGGCCTGCTCACCCTGACGCCCAGGCCGATCGGCCGGTGGACCGACAGCTGGGGTGACGTCTGGCCGGCCGTCCTGCCCGGGCACCGGGGTGTGGTCGCCGCCCACCTGCTGCCCGAGGTGGCCGGCGCGGCGCAGGAGGACAGCCTCGGGCACGCCGCGGCCCTGCCGGTGCTGGCCGAGTGCACCGGCGCGGGCGGACCGGCCCTCGATCTGGCGCTGGCCTACGGGTTGTGCGCCCGCCACGAGGCGGACCGGGTGGCCGCGCTCGACGCGGTGCTGATCCTGGCCGCCGCGGGTGACCTGGACGCGCCGGCGACCGGCGGGCACCTCGGCGCGCTGGCGGCCGGCGGGCAGGTGACGCTGACGCGGGCGGTCACGCCGCTGCGCGACGCGGTGGCGGCGGGCGCCCCGCTGAGCGTGTGGCTGCTGCTCGCCGCGGCGTTGCCGCCGCTGCTGGCCGAGCCGGCACCGCCCCGGGGTACGCCCGACCTGCTGGCGCTGGCGGCGGAGACGGCGACCGCGACGGGCGTGCGGATCGAGATACCGAGGCTGGCCGACGTGGTGGCCCGGGGCGGCGGCAGCCGGCTGGTCGCCGAGGCCCGCCGGCTCACCGCCGCCCTGGCCGCCTGAGCCGGCACGTCGACAGCGGGGGGCACAAACGCACCGGGCGGACCGGGCGGACCGGTCAGGCGCGCCCGTCCCGGGGCAGGTAGCCGCGAAGCGCGTCGAACTGGCCCACTGTCAGGTAGGACGGGTTCGCCGCCTGCGGCTGCCGGAGCACCTCCGCGCCGGCCAGCCGTGGGTCGGCGCGCAGCAGGTCGCGGCGTACCCGCAGCGGCTCGTCCAGGATCGTCAGGTCCAGCTGCGCGGTCCACGTCTCGCCCGGTGCCCCGGGCACGGCAGGGGCGGCGAGCCGGCCGACGCCCCAGACGCCGTACGGCGCGCGGCCCCGGCTGCCGCTGGCCCAGAACACCACCGGCTGGCCGGCGCGCATGAGGCGTACCCGGTAGCCGGGGCGGACGCACCAGCCGGTCACGCGCGGGTCGGCGGCGAAGCGGGCCGCCAGGTCCACCGCGTCCGCGTTGCCCTTGATCAACCAGGCGCCGAGGTCGTCGAGAGTCACGCGCCGGTCGGTCATCCGCCCATTCTGCGGCCCACCCGGCAGTCCCGCCGGACAGCCCGCACGGCCACGACGGCAGCGGTCAGATGATCAGGTGGGTCCAGTAGGTGAGCCACACCGCGAACAACGCGCCCTGCACCAGCGCCAGCACGGCGGTGAGCCAGCCGTCGAGGCCGCGTCGCCGCGCCCAGCGGGCCAGCACGAACGCCACTGGGAAGGCGGCGAGCAGGTAGCGCAGCAGGCTCTTGTACACCGGCGGCCCCATCGACAGCGGCACCAGCACCATGACGAGCGTGTAGACCAGGTACGGCCAGTCGGCGCGGCGGCGCAGCCCGACGACCGCCACCGCCACCGTCGCCACGGCGATCCAGACCCGCAGCGCGTCGGCCGAGTTGCCGCCGGTCAGCGCGGACGCGGCGGTCGTGATCGGGTTCTGCAGCCGGATCCCCCAGCCGGTCTCCTGGGCGTGCTGGTAGGCGAACCAGTCGCCGCTCTGCCACCGGCAGAACGCCATGAACGTCAGCCAGCCCGCCGGGACCAGCAGCAGCGGCCAGCCCTGCCGCACCAGGCGCGGCCACCGCCGGGGACCGGCCCGCCACCCGTGCTCGCGCAGCAGCACCAGCGCCAGCGGCACCACCACGAGGAAACCGACCGAGCGGCTCATCGCCAGGAAGTAGCCGACGACGCCGACGAGCAGCCAGCGGCCTCGCTCGGCGTACCAGAAGGCGGCCAGCGCCAGGCAGACGAACAGCGACTCGGTGAGCGCCGCCTGGAACAGGAACGCCGTCGGCAGGAGCAGCAGGTACCGGACCGCCTGCCGCCCGCCGGCCGGTCCCGCGCCGCCGAGCAGCCGGCCCCCCAGCCGGTACGCGTAGTAGAGCTGGACCACCAGCGCCACGTTGCTCACCAGCAGCAGCGCCCAGGCGGTGTGCCCGCCGAGCAGCGGCGCGAGCGGCCGGGCCAGGAACGGGTAGAGCAGCGGGAAGCCGAAGTCCGGCCACGGCCGGTCCAGCGGCAGGCGGGCCAGGTGCTCGTAGAGGAACGAGTCCCAGGCGAACCAGAGCGAGAACCAGCGGTGGGACGAGATCGCGTCCTGCTGGGCACGCATCGCGGTCTCGGCGGGCGGTGGCGCGCCCGGCACCCCGTCCCACGCGGCGAGCACCAGCACGCCGATCAGACTGAGCACGAGCTTCGACCCGGCGAAGACGGCGAGCACGAACCCCCACGGCTCCGGCAGCCGGCGGGAGACTGCCGCTGCCCGCGACCACCATCGGGTACGCCCGGCGCGTGTGCCGCCACCGGCCGCGCGGTCGGGCCCGACGTCGGCGCGTGCCGAGACGCCGGGGTCGGCCGCTCGGTCCGGCCGGGCTGTGCCGCCGGGCCGGGCCGGGCCGCCGGGGTCGGCGGCGCGATCGGGTCCGGCCGTGCCGCCGGGCTCGGCCCGCCCTTCGTCCGCCATCGCGCTCCCGCCGTCCGGCCCTCGGGCCGGCTCGCCCGGCCGCAAAACCCGGTGCGCGTTCCCCGTCCGGACCGGCTCACACCCCCGCAGCCGTCGCGGACCGGCGGGAACCGGCAGGTGAGGACGCCGCCAGGGCGGGTAAGCGCGCTGCCGCATCGGCGGGCGAGGGGGCGCGTACGGCATGGGCGACGGCGACGGGACCGTGATCATCGGGGCGGGGCCGGCCGGGCTGACCGCCGCGTACGAGCTGCTGCGGCACGGCGAGCCGGTCCGGGTCTACGAGGCCGACGACGTGGTGGGCGGGATCAGCCGGACGGTGGAGCGTGACGGCTGGCGCTTCGACATCGGCGGGCACCGCTTCTTCACCAAGGTGTCCCGGGTCGAGGACTTCTGGCACGAGATCCTGCCCGACGAGGACTTCCTGCTCCGGCCGCGGATGAGCCGGATCTACTACCGGGGCGCGCTGTTCGACTACCCGCTCAGCGCCGGCAACGCGCTGCGCAACCTCGGCCTGCTGGAGGCGGTGCGCTGTCTGGGCTCGTACGGCCGGGCCCGGCTGCGCCCGCCGAAGGACCAGTCGCACTTCGAGGGGTGGGTGTCGGCGCGGTTCGGCTGGCGGCTCTACTCGATCTTCTTCAAGACGTACACGGAGAAGGTCTGGGGAATGCCGGCGGACCGGTTGCAGGCCGACTGGGCCGCCCAGCGGATCAAGAACCTGTCGCTGGCCACGGCGATGCGCAACGCGCTGCTGCCCCGCCGCAACCGCACAGACGTGACAAGCCTGATCGAGGAGTTCCAGTACCCGAAGCACGGCCCGGGGATGATGTGGGAGCGCTGCGCCGAGGAGGTCGCCCGGCGGGGCGGCACCGTGCGTACCGGTGCCTGGGTGACCGAGGTGCACCGGGATCCGGCCGCGCGGCGGGCCACCGCCGTGACGGTGGCCGGCGCGGGCGGGGAGCGCACCGAACCGGCGGCGCACGTGATCTCCTCGATGCCGATCTCCGCGCTGGTGCGGGCGATGCGCCCGGAGGCGCCGCCCGAGGTGCGGGCCGCCGCCGACGACCTGCGGTACCGGGACTTCCTGACCGTGGCGCTCGTGGTGCCCGAGGAGTTCTCGTTCCCGGACAACTGGATCTACGTGCACGACCCGGCCGCCCGGGTGGGCCGGATCCAGAACTTCGGCTCGTGGTCGCCGTACCTGGTCAAGGACGGGCGGACCTGCCTGGGGCTGGAGTACTTCGTCTTCGAGGGCGACGAGATGTGGCGGACGCCGGACGCGGAGCTGGTCGCGTTCGCCACCGCCGAGCTGGAACGCCTCGGCCTGGTGAAGTCCGGGTGCGTCGAGGCGGGCCACGTGGTCCGGATGCCGAAGGCGTACCCGGTCTACGACGAGCGGTACCAGCGCAACGTCGACGTGATCCGGGACTGGCTGGCCGCGAACGTGCCGAACGTGCACCCGGTCGGGCGCAACGGCATGCACCGGTACAACAACGCCGACCACTCGATGCTGACGGCGATGCTGACCGCGGAGAACATCGCGCACGGCGCGGGCCACGACGTCTGGACCGTCAACGTCGAGCAGGACTACCACGAGCAGCGCAGCCCGTCGCGGCACGGTACCGGCCGGGACGCGCCGGTCGTCCCGGCCCGGCGGTGAGGCCCGGCGCGTGAGGGTGGTCATAACCCCTGGACGAGCGCCGCTGCGGTGCTGCTAGCCTTCTGGGCAGGTCATGAGCGCCAGCGCGAAGCCCCGGCTCGCTGGCCGGCAACCCTCCTCCGCGGTGGGGTGCCCCGGGTGAAGACCAGGCACCGGCAGCCGCCGGTGCAAGCGTGGCCTGGCACCCAGGTCAGCAACAGACCAGGGAGACCGATGTCCGCACCACCCTCCACCCCATCCGGCGACGTCGCCGCGTACCCGGCCCGCTTCGCGCTGGTCAAGCGCCGCCACGTCGACCTGATGCGGGTGTGCAGCGACGGCTGTCGCCTCGCGCGCTGAGCGAGCGCCACCCTCCTTTCCCCGATCCACCCTTCTCCGGCCCGGCCGTCCGTCCGGCGGGCCGGCGTCGACGCGCACCCCGCGCGTCCGTCCACTCTGGAGAGAAATCGTGCGTTTCCGTACCGTCCTGACCCGTGCCGCCGCCGTCGGCGCGGCCGCCCTGCTCGCCGTCACCGCGCTCACCGCCTGCGGCGGCGACGACACCGACGCGGCCGACAACCCGTACGGCCTGCTCCAGCCCGGCGTGATCCGCGCCGGCACGCTCACCGACGCCCCGCCGAACGTCTTTCTGAAGGACGGCGAGTTCACCGGCTTCGACAACGAACTGCTGCGCGCCGTGGCCGCCAAGATCGGCCTGAGGGTGGAGTTCGTCGGCACCGACTTCTCCGGCCTGCTCGCGCAGGTCAACAGCGGCAAGTTCGACGTGGGAAGCTCCTCGATCACGATCACCGAGGCGCGGAAGAAGACCGTCGACTTCGGCAACGGCTACGACTTCGGCTACTTCGGCCTGGACGTGCCCGCCGGCTCCCCGATCACCGGCTTCGACCAGCTCGCCGGCAAGCGGGTGGTGGTGGTCCAGGGCACCGTGCAGGACGACTACGCCACCAAGCAGAACCTCGACCCGGTGCGGGTGCCCGACTACAACAGCGCGATCAACCAGCTCAAGGCCGGCACCGCTGACGCCTGGATCGCCCCGGCCGAGATCGGCGACAAGTCCGCCGCCGACAGCAACGGCAAGATCAAGGTCGCGGCGAAGCAGCTCAGCCCCACCCCGACCGCGTACGCGGTGGCGAAGGGCGACGACAAGCTGCGCGAGGCGCTCAACAAGGGCCTGGACGAGGTGATCGCCGACGGCACGTGGAGCCGCCTGCAGGCCGAGTACTACCCGGGGCGGCCGGTGCCGGCCGACTTCAAGCCGGGCAGCGGGTCGGTGGCGGTGCCGTCGCCGACGGCCGCCTCCTGAACCGGTAACCGAGCACGAGCAGGGCGGACGGAGCGGACATGGATCCACTGAGCACGCTGTGGGAGACGTTCTTCGACTGGGACTCGATGCGCGAGGCGCTGCCCGAGATGCTCACCGTCGGGCTGCCCAACACGCTCACCCTGGCGGTCTCCGCCGCCCTGCTCGGCTCGGTGCTGGGCATGCTGCTGGCCGTCGCCGGCATCTCGCGTACCCGATGGTTGCGGTGGCCGGCGCGGATCTACACCGACGTGTTCCGCGGCCTGCCGGCCGCGGCGACCATCCTGCTCATCGGCGTGGGCCTGGCGCCGCTCGGCATGCGGGTGTGGGGCCCGAACCCCTATCCGCTGGGCGTGCTGGCGCTGTCGCTGATCGCCTCGGCCTACCTGGGCGAGATCTTCCGGGCCGGCATCCTGAGCGTGGAGGCCGCCCAGTTGGAGGGCGCGCGGGCGCTCGGCTTCTCCTGGGGCGAGGCGATGCGCCTGGTGATCATCCCGCAGGGCGTACGCCGGGTCCTGCCCGCCTGGGTCAACCAGCTCATCGCCCTGATCAAGGACTCCAGCCTGGTCTACTTCCTCGGCCTGCTGGCCAGCCAGCGGGAGCTGTTCCGGATCGGGCAGGACTACGCGGCGAACACCGGCAACCAGTCCGCGCTGCTGCTGGCCGGTCTGTTCTACCTGGTGCTGACCGTGCCGCTGACCCACGCGGTCAACTGGCTGGACCGGCGCCTGCGGCAGGGCCGCCCGGCCGCGCCGCCCGAGCCGGAGCCCGACGCCGAGCCGGCCGACCTGACCCCGTCCGGAAAGGACCCGCGATGACCACCGCCACCACGACCTCGGTCAGCCTGGCCGTCCGCGACGTGCACCTGGCCTTCGGCGCGCACCGGGTGCTGCGCGGCGCGGACCTGGACGTGGCCCGGGGCCGGGCGGCCTGCGTGATCGGCCCGTCCGGCTCCGGCAAGTCGACGCTGCTGCGCACCATCAACCGGCTGATCGAGCCGGACCGGGGCGACGTGCTGCTGGACGGGCGCAGCGTGCTGCGCGACGACCCGGACGCGCTGCGCCAGCGCATCGGCATGGTGTTCCAGCAGTTCAACCTGTTCCCGCACCTGAGCGTGCTGCGCAACATCACGCTGGCGCTGCGCAAGCTCAAGAAGCTGAGCGAGGACGAGGCGGTGGCGCTCGCCCGCGCCCAGCTCGACCTGGTCGGCCTGGCCGGCAAGGCGGACGCACGGCCGGCGCAGCTCTCCGGCGGCCAGCAGCAGCGCGTCGCCATCGCGCGGGCGCTGGCGCTGCGCCCGCAGGTGATGCTCTTCGACGAGGCGACCAGCGCGCTGGACCCGGAACTGGTGAAGGGCGTGCTCGCGGTGATGGCGGACCTGGCCGCCGCCGGGATGACCATGGTCGTGGTGACGCACGAGATGGGGTTCGCGCGCAGCGTCGCCGACACTGTGGCGTTCATGGACGCGGGAGTGGTGCTGGAGGCCGGGCCGCCGGAGGCGGTGTTCGACGCGCCGGAGCACCCCCGGCTGCGGCGCTTCCTGTCCCAGGTGCTCTGACATCCCCGGTGCGGTGCGCCGCGCCCGGACGCGCCCTCAGCCCTTCACCGCGCCGATCAGCACGCCCTTGACGAAGTGCCGCTGGATGAACGGATAGACGGCGACGATCGGCGCGACGGTCAGCACCACCACCGCCATCTTGACCGCCTCGGTCGGTGGCATGGTCACCCCGCTGCTCCCACCGGAGGTGTGCGGAGCCTGCCCGGCCAGCAGGTAGCTCTGCAGCACCCGCTGGATCGGGTACATGTCGTTGCTGTCGATGAACAGCAGCGCGTCGAACCAGACGTTCCAGTAGCTGACCGCGTAGAACAGGCCGACCACGGCGATCACCGCGCGGGACAGCGGCAGCACGATGCGCGCGAGCGTCCGGAAGTCGCTCGCGCCGTCGATGCGGGCGCTGTCCAGCAGCTCCGACGGGATGCCCTGGAAGAACCCGCGCACCACGACCAGGTTGAACACGCTGATCGCCGGCGGCAGGACCAGCGCCCAGATGGTGTCCTTCAGCCCCAGCCCGGTGACCACCAGGTAGCGCGGCACCAGCGGCGGGTAGACCAGGAACGGGATCAGGAAGTACGCCAGCAGCCAGCGGTGGCCCAGCGAGCCCGGCCGGGACAGCCCGTACGCGGCGAGCACTGTGACGGTCAGCGCGATGGCGGTGCCGAAGACGGTGACCAGCGTACTGATCCACAGGGCCCGGGTGACAGCGCCGCCGGCGAAGATCGTCTCGTACGCGGACGTGTCGACGCCCCTGGGCACGACCACCAGTCCGCCGGCCCGCGCGATGGTCTCCCGGGAGGAGAGGCTGGTCACCAGGATCACCCAGAGCGGGAACAGCACGCCCGCCACCAGCAGGGTGAGCATGACGGCCTTGAGCCCCTGGCCGAGGGGGGTGGGCGGTTCCTGCCACACCGGCCGGCGCTGTCGGTCGCCGGCGACCCGGCGGATGAGCGTGGTCACTTCGAGTAGATCCCTCGTTCGCCGAGCATGTGCGCCACGCGGTTGGCGGCCAGGATCAGCACCAGCCCGATGACGGCCTTGAACAGTCCGGCCGCCGCGCCGTAGCCGTAGTTCCCGGTGGCGATGGAGAAGTGGTAGACGAAGGTGTCGAGCACCTCGGCAGCCTGCCGGCCGACGGCGTCGCGTTGCAGGAGGAACTGCTCGAAGCCGACGGAGAGCGCGTCACCCAGGCGCAGGATGAGCAGCAGCACGATCACCGGCCGCAGGCCGGGCAGCGTGATGTGCCACAGCCGCCGCCACCGGCCGGCACCGTCCGCGGCGGCGGCCTCGTAGAGGTTCTGGTCGATGGTGGACAGCGCGGCCAGGAAGACGATCGTGCCCCAGCCGACGTCCTTCCACACCGCCTCGACGGTGACCAGGACGATGAACGTGTCCGGGTTGGTCATCACGTTCCACGGCTGCGTCCCGGCCTCGCGCATGGTCTGCGCGAGCAGCCCGGCGCCGCCGAGCATCGCCACGAAGAACGTCACCACCAGCACCCAGCTGAAGAAGTGCGGCAGGTAGACGATGGTCTGGATCAGTCCGCGCAGCCGGCTGGACAGCAGGTTGTGCAGCGCGATCGCCAGCAGGATCGGCAGCGGGAAGAAGAACACCAGCTGGAACGCGGTGATCGCCAGCGTGTTGCGGAACGCGTCCCAGAACGCCGGGTCGTCGAAGAGCAGCTGGAACTGCCCGAAGCCGATCCAGTCGCTGTGCAGGAACGCCTGCCACGGGTTGTCGCCCAGGTAGGGGTTGTAGTCCTGGAAGGCGATCACGTTGCCGGCGATCGGCAGGTAGCTGAAGATCAGCAGGATTCCGAAGCCGGGCGCCACCATGGCGAGCAGTTGCCAGTCCCGGCGCAGCCGGGTGCGCAGCGGCACCCGGCGGCGGGACGGGCGGCGACGGGGCGGGCGGCCCGGTGGGGCCGGCGCGTCCGGCCGGGCCCGCTCGGGCCCGGCCAGGACGGCCGGCTCGTTCACCGGCCCTCCTTCGGCAGCGAGTCGGCGAGCAGCTTTCGGGCCTCCTCGCCGCCGTTCGCCTTCCACTCCTTGACGATGGCGTCCACGTCGCTGAGCGGTCGGCGGCCGCGCAGCACGTCGGTGAACTTGTCCTCGGTGGGCACCTGGTTGGCCTTGTAAGCGGCCGGCATCTCCAGCTTCACGCCCGCCCAGGGGTTGGGCTCCATGTGCTTGACCATCTCGTTGGAGTACGCGAGCACGTCCGGCACGAAGCGCGGGGTGTCCGGGAACGGCCCGATGGTGGGGTTGCGGCCGCTGATGAAGAAGTACTGGTTGGCGATCTCCTTGAACGCCAGGTCGGTCTTGACCGGGCCGTTCGGCGACGGGGTGTGGTGCTTGCCCGCGACCCCGAAGTCCCGCAGCTGGGCCTCCTGGCTGCCCAGTGGCGCGGAGCACCAGTTGATGATCCGCAGCAGCTCCTGGACCCGGTCCTTGCCGAGGCCCTTCTTGACGAACGTGTAGGAGATCGGCTCGTCGTCGCCCCAGACCAACGGGTCGCCGCCGGTGGCGGAGAAGATCGGCACCGCCTGGATGTTGAGCTTGGGGTTGGTCTTCTGGTGCTCGGCCTGGGCGCCCTGCCAGAAGCCGACGCCGTCCTGGAGGAACACGATCGCGCCGTTCTTGGCGAACAACTGCTTGGCGTCCGCGCCCTTGCTGGCCACGACGTCCGGGTGGACCAGGCCGTCCGCGTAGATCTTGGCCATGACCTCCAGCGCGCGGCGGAACTCCTCGGTCTCGTACTTGAACTCGGGCGTGCCGTCAGACTTGACCCGCCACCCGCCCTTGTGGCCCGGCACCTTGTGGAACATCTGGATCATGGCGAAGACGTCGTTGAACGCCCACACCTTGCGCGCCGGGTCGGTGACCTGCTTGGCCGCGGCGAGCAGGCCGTCCAGGTTCGCCGGCACGGCCAGGCCGCGGGCGTCGAGCACGTCCTTGCGGGTGAACATTGCCCACGGGAACGGCCCGTCAGTTGGGTTGGGCACGGACATGATCCGCTCGTTCCACACCGCACGCCGCCAGGCCCCGGTGGGGAAGCTCGCCAGCATCGGGTACGCGCCGGCGGCGTCGCCCTTGAGGTGGTCGGTCAGGTCCTCGAAGAGCACCTTGATCGCCTCGGCGAAGCGCGGGATCTTCTCCACCTCCCACCCCGGTACGCACAGCAGGTCCGGGACGTCCCGCGCACCGAGCATGGCGTTGAGCTTGTCGGCGTACGTGTTGCCGTCCTGGATGGTGAAGTTGACGGGCGTGCCCAGCTCTGCGTTCACGGCCTGGAGGTAGGCGCTCTGCGCCACCCCGGGCGGTGCCGGGCCCCAGGCCGGGGTCATCGCGGTGACCTGCTTGCCGCTGGTGCCGGGCTTGTCGGTGATGGCGTCGACGAGCATCGTCGGGTAGCTGGTGTAGCCGTCGGGCACCGGGCGGGTGCCGACGATGTCGGGTTTGATGCCGCCGGGCAGGTCCTTGCGGGTGGGCAGCAGGCCGGAGACGGCGTCGAGGTTCTGGGCGGCGCCGGAGCCGGCCGGCTTCTCCGAGCAGCCGGCGAGCAGCGGGCCGGTGGCGGTGGCGGCCACGCCGAGGCCGACCAGGCCGAGGAAGCGGCGGCGGGAGGAGCCCGGGTCGGGGTGGTGCGCGGTCATCGGTCCCCCTTCGGGAAGGGAAGCGCAGCGGATTATTTCGTATGGATGGTCAACAAACTAATCACGACCGTGAGCTTGCACAAGGGCGGACCGGATCGACACGGCGGTCAGGCCGGGCAGCGGTCGGACAACGCGTACCGGGTGAGGACCACGTCGCCGATCTGGCGCACCTCGACCACCCGGGCCCGGCGCCCCGCGTGCCACGGGAAGCGGCCGTCCCCGACGAAGCGCGGCGCCCGCCTGTCCCCCACGAAGAACGGCGCCACCACCAGGTGCAACTCGTCGGCCAGGCCGGCGGTCAGGAACTGGCGGTGCACCATGCCGCCGCCCTCCACCATCAGGCGCGTCACCCCACGCCCGGCCAGGTCGGCCACCACCGCCTCCGGGGTGGCCGGATCCCCCGCGTCGACCACCGTCGACACGGCGCCCACCTGCTCGCGGGCCTTGTCCACCACGCCGCTCGGGCAGTAGACCAGCTTGAGCCCGTCACCGGTGGTGAAGAACCGGGCACCCGGATCGAGGTCACCGCTGCCGGTGACAGTCACCTTCACCGGCGACGGCGGCAACCCGCGCGCCACCCGCTCGGCCCGCCGTTGCTCGCTGCGCACCAGCAGGCGGGGGTCGTCGCGGCGCACGGTGGCCGCGCCCACCAGGATCGCGTCGCACCCGGCCCGGGTCGCGTCGACCCGGTCCAGGTCGTCGTCGTTCGACAGCAGCAGCCGCTCGGCGCTGGCGTCGTCGATGTAGCCGTCGATCGACATCGCGCAGCTGAGCAGCACGTACGGGCGGGTGGTCACGGCACGAACGGCAGGTCGAGGGCGTGGTCGGCGCGGGTCACCTTGGCCGCCAGATAGCCGGCGTTGGCCGGGGACAGGTGCACGCCGGTGGACACCCGGTCGGCCACCGTCACGCCGAGGCGTTCGAGCTGGGCCGCCTTGTCCGGGTTGTTGCTGAGCAGGGCCACCCGGTCCACGCCCAGCGCGGCGAGCATCTGCGCGGCCACCGTGTAGTCGCGCTCGTCCGCGCCGCGCCCGAGCGCGAGGTTCGCCTCGTACGTGTCGAGGCCGTCGTCCTGCAGGGCGTACGCGTCGAGCTTGGCGTACAGGCCGATGCCGCGCCCCTCCTGCCGCAGGTAGAGCAGGTAGCCACCGGCCTCGGCGATGCGCTGTACCGCCTCGCGCAACTGCGGCCCGCAGTCGCAGCGCTGACTGCCGAACACGTCCCCGGTGAGGCACTCGCTGTGCGGGCGGACCAGCGGCGGGTCGGCCTCGGTGTGCTCACCGAGCCCGAACGCCAGGTGCTCGCGTCCGTCGACGAGACCGTGGAAGGTGTGCACGCGGGCCGTCGTCACGTAGCCGTCGGGGAACCGGAGCGGAACCGTCACGCGGGTCCGGACCGTCGCGGTGGGCAGCGTTTCGTCCATGGTTCTCCTGTCGTCCGGTCGCCGGGCGGACCCGGCGACGCACACCTCGCTCCCCCACCGTAGGCGGGATCACCGACAGTTGCCGGGCTCGCGCCGGGGCATCCGCCGTGCCAGCAGCACCGCGGCGCCCGGCAGGCTGGCCACCAGGACCAGCGCGCCGTACACAGTGCCGGTCGCCACACCCTGCGCGGCGGTCAGCCCGGCCGAGGCGAACGCCCACGCGGCCACGCCCTCGCGCGGCCCGAAACCACCCACGTTCAGCGGCACCGCCATCGCCATCAGGGCCAGCAGCGTCAGCGGCAGCAGATGCGACAGCGGGGCGTCCGCGCCGGCCGTGCGGGCGGCCACCACGAACGTGGCCAGGTGACCGGCGAACACCACTGTCGAGGCGACCACCACACCGGCCCACGTCCGGCGGCCCAGCACCCCGGAGCGGACGTCGGCGACAGCGGTCCGGGCCGCCCGGGCGAGGCGGGACGCGCCGGAGCGGGGCACCGCGCGGGCGGCGAGCACCAGCGCCAGCGCGACCACGGCGAGCACGGCGGCCAGCGCGGGCAGGTACCGGCGTACCGGCGACGGGAACGCGGCGAGCAGCGCCACCGCGATCACCACCTGCACCACCTGCCCGGCGGTGCGCTCCCAGACCACCGCCCGCACGCCCCGGGCCACGTCCCCGGCGTCGCGGCCGTGCCGTACCGCCCGGTGCACGTCGCCGAGCACGCCACCGGGCAGCGTGGAGTTCAGGAAGACGGCCCGGTAGCAGTGCGCCACCGCCGCGCGCATCGGCAGCCGTACGCCCAGCCCGCCGGCGACCAGCGACCAGCGCCAGGCGCAGCAGACGGTGGTGATCACGCCGATGCCGAGCGCGGCGGCCAGCGCGGGCGCGTCGATCAGGCGCAGCCCGGCCAGGAACGGGCCGGTGCCCACCGACGCGACGAGCACGGCGAGCACGGCGAGCCCGAGCAGCGGACGTACCCAGGCTCCGTTCGGCCGGGACCGGCGCGGCCGGGCCGGTACGGATGCGACGGCCGGTACGGGCCCGGCGACGGCGACGTGTGACAAACGGTCCTCCCTTGTTCCCACCGGTTGTCACGTGCCGACGGCCGGTACGGTTCAGCCGGCGAGCAGGTCGGCGTGGTGCAGCACCACTCCGAGCCGTCCGGCGGCGGCCTCGGCGAGCCGCCACCTGTGATACGTCGCGGCGGGCCCGGACAGATGCGGTAGTTCCTCGACGGCCGCCTCGACCCAGCCGGTGAGCCACTCGGCGGCCAGTTCCGCCTGCTCCGGGCCGAGCCGCCACGGGGTCGGCCGCACGAGCGTGTCGACGCCGTGCCGGCGGAACGCGGCCACCGTGACGTCCACCGCGTCCGGGCCGAGCAGGACCCGGCCGTCGACGGTACGGCGCTGGTGGGCGTTGAACGCTGCGGTCAGCTCGGCGTCCAGCGGGTCCGGCGGGCTGAACTCGGCCCGGCCGGTCACGGTGAGCGCGAACAGCGTCGGGTGGCCGGCGCAGGCCGCCGCCATCCGTTCGACCTCCTCGGCGGTGAGCATGTCCAGCAGCGCGGACGCGGTGACCAGATGGGCGTCGGCGAGGTCGGCGGCGGTCAGCCGGGTGACATCGGAGTCGCGCGTGGTCACCGTGACCTCGGCGCCGTCGGCGGCGGTGAGCCGTCCGGCCCGGGCCAGCGCGAGCAGGTCCGCGTCGCGTTCGTGCAGTACCCAGTGTTGCGGGCCGGGTAGCCGGGGCGCGAGCCAGCGGGCCATCGAGCCGGTGCCGCTGCCCAGGTCGTGCACGACGAGCGGGCGGCCGGCGGGCAGCCGGTCGCGGACCGCGTCGGCCAGCTCGGCGCTGCGGGCCGCCGCGTCGGCGGGCTCACGCAGTCGCAGCCAGTCCGCGAAGCCGGGCGGGAGTGAGGTGGTCATGCCGCGGTCGCCTCCTTCAGTGCCGTCGCCAGCCGGTCCACGGTGACCGGCCAGCCGGTGAGGGTGTGCCGCCGCTGCCGGGCGGCGTGGCGCAGCCGGTCCCGCAGGCCGGCGTCGGTGAGCCAGCGCCGCAGCGCCGCGGCGGTCGCACCAGGATCGTCCGGCGGCACCAGCAGGCCGGGCCGGTCGCCGCCGGGGGCGTGCCCGAGCGTGTCCGGCAGGCCGCCGGTGTCGCTAACCAGCACCGGTACGCCACGGGCCAGCGCCTCGGTGACCACCATCCCGTACGTCTCCCGCCGGGAGGGCGCAACCAGCAGATCCGCGGCGGCGTACGTGGCGGCCAGGTCCGTGCCGGTGCGTGGTCCGGTCAGCCGGACCCGGCCGCCGAGACCTGTGGCGTCGAGGCGCCCGCGCAACCCGTCGGCGAACGCGCGGTCCCGGTCCAGCGGGCCCACCCAGTCGCAGGTCCAGTCCAGGTCCGACACCTCGGCGAGCGCGGCGGCCAGCACGTCGTGCCCCTTGACCCCGGTGACGGCGGCGACGCAGAGCAGCCGTCCCCCGCCGGGTGTGCCGGTGGCGACGGGCGCCGGGTCGACGCCGGGCGGCGCGACGGTCACCATCCGCGGTGGCAGCGCGTAGCGGTCGAGCAGGCGACGCCGCGTCCACTCGCTGGTGGCGACCACGGCGGTGGCCGCCGCCAGCGACCGCGCCTCCGTCTCGCCCTCGATCGGCAGGTGCACCAGGACGACCAGGCGCAGCCGCGCGGCGTGCGGGGCGAGCACATCCGGCACGGTCGAGGCGACCAGGCCGTCGAGCAGCACCGGCACGCCGTCGGACAGCCCGCCGAGCAGCCCGGCCAGGTCGGCGCGCTCCGCCGGCCCCGGGTGTGGCCAGCCGCCTGGCACCTGGTGCTCCCGTACCGTCCAGCCGCGGGCGGCCAGGCCCCGGCAGACCCGGCGGTCGTAGGCGTTGCCGCCACTGGGGTCCGCCGGGTCGTCGATGTCGCCCGGAAGCACCACGTGGACGACTGTCATCCGGTCAGAGCGACCGCTCGTAGCTCGCCCACGCGATGTGCGACTCGTGCAGCGTGACGGTGATCCCGGCCAGGCCCCGCGCGCCCTCCCCCAGCCGGCCGGCGTGCACCGCGTCGGCGAGCCGGTCGGCGATCGTCCGCGCGAGCACCTCGGTGGTGGTGTTCACCCCGGCGAAGGCCGGCTCGTCGTCGAGGTTGCGGTAGTTCAGCTCGGCGAGAACGGCCTTGAGCTGCTCGGTGGCCAGCCCGATGTCGACCACGATCCCGTCGTCGTCCACCTCGGCGCGGCGGAACGTGGCGTCGACGACGAACGTCGCCCCGTGCAGCCGCTGCGCCGGGCCGAAGACCTCGCCGCGGAAGCTGTGGGCGACCATCATGTGGTCCCGGACGGTCACGCTGAACACGATCACTCCTCGCCGTAGGTGATGAGATGACACAGCGCCGGCAGCTCGCCCGAGGCGAGCCGGTCCAGCACGTCGGGCAGGTCCTCGAAGCGCGACCGGCCGGTGAGCAGCGCGTCGAACGCCGGGTCGGCCAGCAGGTCCAGGGCGAGCGCGAGCCGGTCGGCGTAGCTGCGGTCGGCCCGCCGCGGCGACACGGTGCCGACCTGGCTGCTGCGGATGCCCAGCCGTCGGGAGTGGAACGCGCCGCCCAGCGCCAGCGTGACCGGCCGGTCGCCGTACCAGCTCAGCTCCAGCACGGTGCCCTCGGGACGCAGCAGCTCCAGGCCACGCTGCAGCCCGTCGGCGGTAGCGCTGGCGTGCACCACCAGGTCGCGCTCGCCGCTCGCGCCGGCGGGGGTGGCGAAGCCGGCGCCGAGCGCGGCGGCCACCCCGGCCCGGGCCGGGTCGGCGTCGACCAGTTCCACGCGTACGCCGGGGAAGCGGGCCAGCAGCGCGGTCACCGCGCAGCCGACCATGCCGCCGCCGATCACCGTGACCCGGTCGCCGACCAGCGGCGCGGCGTCCCAGAGCGCGTTGACAGCCGTCTCCACGGTGCCGGCCAGCACCGCGCGCCCGGCCGGCACGCCGTCCGGCACGACTGTGACCGCGTCGGCCGGGACCACGTACGCGCTCTGGTGCGGGTAGAGGCAGAAGACGGTACGGCCGAGCAGCCGCTCGTCGCCTGCCTCGACGGTGCCGACGCTGAGGTAGCCGTACTTGACCGGCGCGGGGAAGTCGCCCTCCTGGAACGGCGCGCGCATGGCGGCGTGCTGGTCGGCCGGGACGCGGCCGGTGAAGACAAGCGTCTCGGTGCCGCGGCTGACCCCGGAGAAGCGGGTACGGACCAGCACCTCGCCCGGGCCGGGCGGGGCGAGCCGGACCGGCCGGATCTCGCCCGCACCGGGTGCGCGGAGCCAGAACGCGTGGGCGTCGACAGTCACGAACTCTCCTCTTCCCCGCATTCCGACCGAGTTGTCGATCATAAACACGAAAGCGGGGCGTCAGCGGTTCGAACCGCCCGCCACCCGATGCTCAGGCCGCGCGCCGGCGCTGCTCCGGACGCCAGGTCTCGGGCTCGGCCCGGTCGTCGTGCCGGTCCCCGGCCAGCTCCATGGCCCGGTGGGCCGCGGTCAGCGCGTCACACGGCGCGGCCTGGCCGTCACACAGCAGGCTCTCGCACCGGCCGGACTCGTCGGGCCGGTGGGCGGCGGCAACGTCGTACGCGGCACGCCACAGCAACGGATCGGTCACGCCCCGTGGCAGAGCGGCGTCCTGACTGGACCTGTTGCGGATCGTGTCGGGCACCGTGTCCCCCTTTGCGTCGTCGCTACCGTCCCAGTGACCGGTTGAGCGCAGATCAAACCTCTCACCTGGGCACACGTCCTGACCAGCGGTGTTTGTCACGCCGGATAGGCGCGCGTCTCGGCTGCCTTCACCGCCGCCCAGACCGGCTGGCCGGGGATCAGTCCGAGATGGGCCGCGGCGGCGGGCGTGACGTCGGCGGCCGCCTCGACCGGCCCGGCGAGCTGCACGCGCAGGTTGTCACCGTGTCGTTGCACGCCGTTGACGGTGGCCGCCCAGACGTTGCGCGGGCTCCCCTCGGGCTTGGCGGGGTGCAGCGCCACCGCCGACGGCGGGTACGCCACGAACGCGTCACCGTGGACGGTGTCGGCGGTGGTGAGCGTCAGTTCACCGACCGTGACGGTGCGCCCGTGGGCGTGGCCGCGGTGCAGGTTGAGACCGACGAGCCGGGCCACGTAGTCGGTGCGTGGCCGGGCCGTCACGGTGGGGGCGTCGCCCTCCTGCACGACCCGCCCGTCCTCCACGATGACCAGTCGGTCGGCGAGCACCAGGGCGTCGAGGGGGTCGTGGGTGACCAGGAGCGTCGCGCCGGGGTGCGCGCCGAGGTGGCGCTGGAGTTCGGCGCGGGTGTCCAGCCGGGTCCGCGCGTCGAGCGCGGCCAGGGGCTCGTCGAGCAGCAGCAGGGCCGGGTCGACGGCGAGCGCGCGGGCCAGCGCGACCCGCTGGGCCTGCCCGCCGGAGAGCTGCCGGGGCCGGCGGCGGGCCTGGTCGCCGAGGCCGACCCGGTCCAGCCACCGCTGGGCCAGGGCGCGGGCGGCGCGCTTGTCGGCGCCCCGGCGGCGCGGCCCGAACGCCACGTTGTCCAGCGCGCTCAGGTGCGGGAACAGCAGGTAGTCCTGGAACACCACGCCGACCGGCCGCCGCTCCGGCGGCGTCCACACCCGGCGCCCGGGCCGGTCCAGGTCGGCGCCGTCGAGCGTGAGGTGCCCGGCGCTGAGCGGGTGCAGCCCGGCGAGCACCCGCAGCGCGGTGGTCTTGCCGGCGCCGTTGGGGCCGAGCAGCGCCACCACCTCACCGGCGGCGATGCGCAGCGGCACGTCGAGGGTGAAGCCGTCCCGCTCGGCGACCAGACGCGCGTCCAGCACACTCATGTCGTGCCGACCCATTTGTCGCGCAGCGCGGCGAGGATGACCACGGAGACGGTGAGCAGGATCAGGCTCAGCACGATCGCGGCCTGCAGGTCGGTCTCCAGCGCCAGGTAGACCGCCAGCGGCATGGTCTGGGTGCGGCCGGGGTAGTTGCCGGCGAACGTGATGGTGGCGCCGAACTCACCGAGCGCGCGCGCCCAGCAGAGCACCGCCCCGGCCACCACGCCCGGGGCGACGAGCGGCAGCGTGACCCGGGTGAAGGTGGTGAACCGCCCGGCGCCGAGCGTGGCGGCGGCCTCCTCGTACCGGGGGTCGGCGCCGCGCAGCGCCCCCTCGACGGCGATGACCAGGAACGGCATGGCCACGAACGCCTCGGCCAGCACCACCCCGGCGGTGGTGAACGGCAACGTCACCCCGAACGTCTCGTCCAGCCACGACCCGATCAGCCCGCGCCGGCCGAAAACCAGCAGCAGCGCCACGCCGCCGACCACCGGCGGCAGCACCAGCGGCACGGTGACCAGCGCCCGGACCAGCCGCCGGCCGGGGAACTCCACCCGCGCCAGGAGCCAGGCCAGGGGTACGCCGAGCGCCACGCAGAGCAGCGTGGCGACGGTTGCGGTCTCCAGCGACAGCCGCAGCGCGGTGAGCACACCCGGTTCGGTCAGCCGCTCGGGCAGCGTGGTCCAGGGTGCGCGGAGCAGCAGGCCGGCGAGCGGCAGGACGAGGAAGGCCAGTCCGAGCCCGGCGGGCACGAGCAGGGCCACCGGCACCCGCTGCCGGCGTACGGTGCGGCTCATGCGCCGGGCGGCGCCTGGAACCCGGCGGCGGTGAGCACGGCGAGCCCGGCGTCGGAGCGGACGAAGTCGACGAAGGCGCGGGCGCCGGCCGGGTTGCCGGCGGCGCGCAGCACCACGATCGGGTAGTCGTTCACCGCGCGCGCCGACTCGGGGAACTCGACGGCGTCGAGTCCGGGGGCGGAGCGGACGTCGGTGCGGTAGACCAGTGCCGCGTCGACCTCGCCGAGGCGCAGCTTGGCCAGCGCGCCCTTGACGTCCTGTTCGAGCGTGGCGGGGGTGAGCCGGACGCCGGCGGCGCCGAGCGCGGTGCGGGCGGCGGCGCCGCAGGGCACCTGCTCGGCGCAGAGCGCCACCTTGACGCCGGGGCGGGCCAGGTCGGCCAGGCCGCCGACCCGGGCCGGGTTGCCAGGGGGTACGGCGACGACGAGCTGGTTGCGGACCAGCACCGCCGGTTCGCCGGCCGCGTCACCGGCGTCGGTGACCGTCTTCATGGTGGCCGGGGACGCGGCGGCGAACACGTCGGCGGGTGCGCCCTGGGTGATCTGGGTGGCCAGCCCGGAGCTGCCGCCGAAGTTGAACCTGACGGTGCGGCCCGGGTGCGCTGCCTCGTACTCCTTGCCGAGCGTGGTGAACGACTCGGTGAGCGAGGCGGCGGCGAACACTGTCAGCGGTCCGGCGCCGTCGGGCCCGGCCGGTTCGTCGACGCCGCCGCAGGCGGTCAGGCCGAGCGCCGCCACCAGCGCGGCGGCGAGTGCGACGCGGATCCGCCGTACGGTCATGGGCTTGTCCTTCCCCTGGGGGTGACGGCGCGTTCGACCACGACGGTGGTCGACTTGATGACCGCGACGGCGACGGAGCCGACCTGGAGGTCGAGGTCGTCGACGGCCTCGCGGCTCATCAGCGACACCACCCGGAACGGGCCGGCCTGGATGTCCACCTGGGCCATCACGGTGTCCTTGACGACGGCGGTGACGATGCCGCGCAGCCGGTTGCGGGCCGAGGAGAGCTCGGGATGGCCGGGGGCGCGGACGAACGCCGCGACGTCCGCGCCGTCGAGCACCCGGTGGCCGTGCTCGTCGCGGGTGGCCGGCAGCTTGCCGGCGTCGATCCAGCGGCGGACCGTGTCCGCGCTGACCCCGAGCAGTTCGGCCGCCTCGCCGATGCGGAACACCGTCACGCGCCCCACCCTAGCGGCCCGCAGGTGCGAGCCGGAAGAGGCGTGGTGGCTCGCATCCGCGAGCTGCGGAGCGGCTCGGGGACCGGAACTGCGGCTCAGTCGGACGGCGTGATCCGGACCCGGCGCAGCAGTTGGGCGTTGAGCGCGACCACGATGGTGGAGGCGGACATCAGCACCGCGCCCAGCGCCGGGCTGAGCGCGATCCCCGCCCACGCGAGGACCCCGGCGGCGAGCGGGATCGCCACCACGTTGTAGCCGGCCGCCCAGGCCAGGTTCTGCCGCATCTTCCGGTACGAGGCGCGGGACAGCCGGATCACGCCGCCCACGCCGCGCGGGTCGGAGCCGGCCAGCACCACCCCGGCGGACTCGATCGCCACGTCGGTGCCCGCGCCGATGGCCAGCCCGACGTCGGCGCGAGCGAGCGCCGGCGCGTCGTTCACGCCGTCGCCGACCATCGCCACCGTCAGCCCGCGCTCGCGCAGTTCGGCCACCGCCTTGTCCTTGTCGGCGGGAAGCACCTCGGCGAAGACCTCGTCGACACCGGGCCGGAACCCGAGGTCGGCGGCGACCGCCTCGGCGACCGGGCGCGCGTCGCCGGTGATCATCACGATCTTGCGCACGCCGAGGTCGCGCAGCTCGGCCACGGCGGCCCGCGCCTCCGGGCGCACCTGGTCCTCCAGCCCGAACGCGGCGGTCACCTCGGGCGGGCCGCCCTCGGGCAGCCGGATCAGGTGCAGCACCGCGGCGCCCCGGCCCGACCACTCCCGCGCGGCCCGGGCCAGGTCGTCCGGCACCGGGGCGTCGAGCTCGCGCAGCAGCGCCGGCCCGCCGACCGCCCAGTCCACGCCGTCCACCGTGGCGCGCACGCCCCGGCCGGTCAGCGCCCGGAAGCCGCGCGCGGCGGGACGGGCGCCTCGGGCGTCGGCGGCGGCGACCAGCGCCCGGGCCAGCGGGTGCTCGCTGTCGGCCTCCACCGCGCCGGCCAGGCCCAGGGCGACGTTCTCGTCCAGCCCGCCGGTGGTGGCCACCCCGGTCACCGTGTGCCGGCCGGTGGTGAGCGTGCCGGTCTTGTCGAACAGGACCGTGTCGACGGTGCGCATCCGCTCCAGCGCGAGCCGGTCCTTGACCAGGATGCCGGCGCGGGCCGACAACGCTGTGGACAGCGCCACCACCAGCGGGATCGCCAGGCCGAGCGCGTGCGGGCAGGCGATCACCAGCACCGTCACGGTGCGTACCACCGCCTGGTCGGGGTCGCCGAGCAGCGCCCAGACCGCGAACGTGGCCAGGCCGGCGAACGCCGCCAGGTAGAACAGCAGCGCGGCGAACCGGTCGGCGAGCACCTGCGCGCGCCCGCCGGAGGCCTGCGCCTCGGCGACGAGCCGCCCGATGCCGGCCAGCGCGGTGTCCGCGCCTACTGCCTCGACGCGTACCCGGAGGGTGGAGTCGGTGGCGACGGTGCCGGCGACCACCCGGTCCCCGGCGGCGCGGGCGACCGGCCGCGACTCCCCGGTGATCATCGACTCGTCCAGTTCGGCGGCGCCCTCGACGATCCGCCCGTCGGCCGGCACCCGCCCGCCGGGGCGCACCAGCACCAGGTCTCCCACCCGCAGCTCGCCGACCGGCACCGGATGCGGCCGCCCGGCGTCGTCCAGGCGCTCGGCGTCGTCGGGCAGTAGCGCGGCGAGGGCACCGAGAGCGCCGCGCGCCTGCCCGACCGCCCGCATCTCCTGCCAGTGGCCGAGCAGCATGATCGTGACCAGCGCGGCCAGCTCCCACCAGAAGTCCAGGTCGAACAGGCCGAGGCTGGTGGCGGCCGAGGCGAGGTACGCGACGACGATCGCCATCGAGATCAGCAGCATCATGCCGGGGGCACGTTCGCGCAGCTCACGCAGCCCGCCGGTGAGGAACGGCCAGCCGCCGTAGGCGAACACCACGGTGCCGAGCACCGGGCCGACCCAGCGCACGCCGGGGAAGTCGAGTGAGTAGCCGAACCAGTCCATCACCATGTGGCTGGTGGCGACGATCGGCACGGTCAGCGCCAGGCTCAGCCAGAACCGGCGGCGGAACTGCGCCGGGTCGTGCCCGGCGTGCGCGCCGTGACCGCCGGCGTGGTCGCCGTGGTGGCCGGTGTCGTGACCGGGTCCGTGCTCCATCGGGCGTCACCTCCGCCGACCATCATACCCCCCGGGGGTAAGCGGCGGCGGCCGGTCAGCGCTGCGGGTGGGCGCCGACGCTCGGCCGGTCGGTGGGCGTCCGGCCCTGCCAGGGCCAGCGGCCGTCCAGCTCCACCTCCAGCGAGAAGCTGAGGAACGTGCGGACCAGCACGATCAGCGCCAGCACGCCGACGCTGGTGAACGTGGGCGACACCGCGACCGTACGGATGATGTCGCCGCCGACCAGGAACTCCAGGCCGAGCAGGATGGCCCGGCCGACGCCCTGCCGGTACGCCCGGTAGTGCGCCACCACCGCCCGGGTCCGGGCACAGCGCGCCGCGAACACCGCCGTGGCGACCGCGACGCCGACCGCGATGACGAGCACCCCGGCCAGGTCCAGCAGCGCCCCGACGTGCTGGACGATCTCCTTCGTCGGCACCCGGCACCCCCGCACCAGCCTGGCGTACGGCCGGTCGCGGGGGCGGCGTTTCCGCGCTCCCGGGCGACGGGAGCACTCAGTCCTGGGCCTGCCAGCGGTAGAAGACGGTGGCCACGGAGTCCTGCGGGCCCTGCCACTTCTCCGGCCGGTACGGCTCGATGTACGGGCCCAGGTCCTGCATCACCTTGCCGAAGGCGGGCTTGTCGCCGTGCTGGTCCCGGGTCGCCTCGGCCGCCGACGACTCCTGTTCGAGCAGGTGCACGTAGACGTCGTCGATCGAGTAGAGCCAGCGCCCGGTGACACCGAGGTCGGCCGGGAGCGACCCGGCGTCGGACTCGCCGAAGACCCGTGCCACGTCCGGTTCGGCGCCGGGCTTGATCCGCCCGACGATCACGGTGAGCGTGGTGTCGGCGGGCGGCTCCCCCTCGGGCGCCCAGTGGTAGAACTCCTTCGCGACCGAGTCCGACGGGTTCTTCCAGTAGCGCGGGTACGGGGTGACGTACGGGCCGATCTCCTCGGCGATCTTCTGAAAAGCGGGCAGGCCACGGGTCTGCCCGGAGATCCGCGGGTCCTGCTCCCGCTCGATCACGTGGAGGTAGAGGTCGTGGTGCGACAGCAGGTACCGGCCGATGACGCCCAGATCCTGCGGCCGGGTGGCCTGATCGTAGTGGCCGAACACGCCGCCGACGATCTGCTCGCTGCCGGGGACCATGTGACAGACGATCACGTTGCGGAAGACCATGACTGCTCCTTGAATGATTGCGACGGGGGCGGCGGCGCGAGACGGCGGCGCCGTCAGGCGGTGAAGGTGACGGGCAGTTCCAGCAGGCCGCGGAACGGCGAGGCGGCCGGGAGCCGGCGCACCTCGGCGAGCGGTACGCCGAGACGCAGTCCGGGCAGCCGCCGCAGCAGCGCCCCGAGCGCGAGTTCGGCCTCCATCCGGGCCAGCGAGACACCGAGGCAGTAGTGGACGCCGTGCCCGAACCCGAGGTGCGGGCCCCGGACCCGGCGCAGGTCCAGCCGGTCCGGGTCGGCGAAGTGCGCCGGGTCGTGGTTGGCCGCGTTTATCGCCACCCCGACGATCGCGCCGCGCGGGATGCGTACGCCCTGGTAGTCGACGTCCTCGGTGGCGATGCGCGGGCTGGCCACCGGCAGCGGCCCGTCGAAGCGCAGCAGTTCCTCGATCGCCGCGGGCAGCAGGCGCGGCGAGTCGCGCAGCAGTTCCATCTGCTCGGGGTGGGTGAGCAGCGCCAGCACGGCGTTGCCCAGGAAGTCGGCGGTGGTCTGGTGCCCGGCGAACAGCAGCAGGAACGTGGTGGTGACGAGTTCCGCCTCGGACAGCGTCCCGTCCTGGTCGACCGCCTTGATGAGCGCGGCGATGATGTCGTCGGCCGGGTCGTCGCGCTTGGCCCGGACCAGCCCGGCCAGGTAGTGGTGCAGCCGTAGCTGGGCCTCCTGCACCGCCGCGCGCTCCTGGGCCGGCGGCCGGCTGCTGGAGCCGGAGGTGCGGATGACCTGGGTCCAGTCGAGCACCCGGTCGTGGTCGGCCGGCGGCACCCCGAGCAGTTCGCAGATGACAGTCATCGGCAGCGGGATGGCGAACTCGTGCATCAGGTCCGCCTCACCGTGCGGCGCCATCTTGTCGATGAGCTGCTCGACGATCGACGCCACCCGGGGGCGCAGCGCCTCGATCCGCCGGGGCGCGAACGCCTGCGACACCACCCGGCGCAGCCGGGTGTGCTCGGGCGGGTCGGAGTTGAGCATGTTGCGGTTCAGGCCCTCGGAGGTCGGGCCGAAGATCTTCAGGTAGTGCTGCCCCGGGCCGTACAGGTCCTTGGACAGGCGCGGGTCGGTCAGCGCGGTGCGGGCGTCGTCGAAGCGGGTGATCAGCCAGGAGTCGAAGCGCGGCGAGCCGACCGGGCAGACCGGCCGGTCCGCGCGCAGCCGGGCCAGCGCGGGGTACGGGTCGGCCGCGAACGCGTCGGTGTACAGCTCGCCCGCCGGCACCACGTCGTCGGTCATCGCCTCTCCCCCATCTCGCCGGCCACGCTGTGCAGCACCTGGTAGGTGTGCCGGTCGGCGGACTCGCGCAACTCGCGGATGATGCTGAGCAGCCGGTCCCGGTGCGCGCTGCGGCCGAACGCGTCGAGCCGATCCCGGTCCGCCCAGTCGCTGATGATCAGATAGCTGCGCGGGTCGTCGGCGTCGCGGACCAGGTCCTGGTGCAGGCAGCCGTCGAGCGTGCGGATCTCTTCGGCGGCGGTGAGCCACTCGGCCTCGAAGCGCTCCTCGCAGCCCTCCCGGGTCCGCATCGACAGCACCGTCCGGACCCGGCTCACCTCGCGCTCCCGAACACCAGGTGCAGGTGCTTGCGCAGCGCGTCCGGGTCGACCGGGGCGCCCCGGAACCCGACGTGCCCGTCCGGGCGGATCAGGTACAGGCCGGTGCCGTCCAGCCCGTACGCGGCACGGAAGCGGCGCTCGGCGTCCCGCACCACGGGCGGGTCGAGCAGTCGCGGCTCGTCCGCCTCCGGGTCGAGCAGCAGGTACGCGTCGAGTTGCCCGCCGGCGAGCCGGCGCGCGTCGGCGCACAGGCCGGTGAACGCGGCCAGCTCCCCCGCGTCGGCCGTGCGGTCGGCGTAGAGCAGCAGCGTGTGGCCGGTGCCCCGGGTCAGGTCGCGCAGCCGCAGCGGGTGGCCCACCCCGCGCCGTCGCAGCCCGTCCACGTCGGGCGCGATGTCACCGGGCCGGGGCGCGTCGCCGAGCGCGGCCGGGTCGGCGACGGTCTCCCCGACCAGCGGGCTGCCGGTGTAGCTGAGCAGCATGGACATCTCCTGGAGGAACTGCCGTTCCAGGTCGGCGCGGTCCACCTCCTCGGTGCCGGCCATCCGTACCGCCCGGCCGACGATCTCCTCGCCCTCGGGGCGGCGCTCAGTCTCGTAGCTGTCCAGCAGGCCGGGCGCGGCGAGCCCGCGTACCGCCAGCGCCAGCTTCCAGGCCAGGTTCCAGGTGTCCTGGATGCCGGTGTTCATGCCCTGGCCACCGGCCGGCGGGTGCAGGTGGGCGGCGTCCCCGGCGACGAACACGCGGCCGTCGCGGTAGCGGTCGACGATGCCGTGGCTGATCCGGAACACCGACGACCAGCGCAGGTTGGTCGCCCGGGTGCCGGGCGGCGCGAGGCGGTCCAGCGCGGCCTGCACGTCGTCGATGGTCGGCTCGTCGAGTTCCTCGCTGAAGCCGGGCGGGGCGTCGCGCCCGCCGGTCTGGGCGAAGAACCGGGGCGGGGCCAGGGTGGCGATGCGGTAGCGGTGCTCGCCGCGCAGCGGCACGCAGACGAGCATCCCGTCCATCTGCCCGTCGGTCATGTGCAGGAACCGCAGCAGGTGCCCGTCCGGCATCTCCCAGTCCACGTCGACGTCCACCAGCATGAACAGTTGCGGGAACCGGCCCAGCCCGCCGGTGAAGGTGAGCCCGAGCCGTTCCCGTACCCGGCTGTGCGCGCCGTCGGCACCGACCAGGTACGCCGCGCGTACCGTCTCGGTGGCGCCGTCGGCGGTGCGGACGGTGGCGGTCACGCCGTCGGCGTCCTGGGTGAAGTCGATCAGTTCGGCGCCGCGCCGCGGACGGACGCCGAGCGTGGCCAGCCGGTCGGTGAGGATCCGCTCGGTCTCGTACTGCGGCAGGCCGAGGTGGGCGTACGGCAGGCCGGGCAGCTCCCAGCTCATCCGGTGGGTCTGCGTGCCGTTGACGAAGACCATGTTTCCGGTGAGCCAGATGCCGGCGTCCATCGCCTCCCGGACGACGCCCTGCTCCTCCCAGATCTCCATGGTGCGGCAGTGCACGCCGATCGCCTTGTCCGCGTGGCCGGGCGGGGTGAGCTGTTTGTCGATCACCAGGCAGTCGATGCCCCGCCGGGCCAGTTCGACGGCGGCGGTCAGCCCGGTGGGTCCCGCCCCGACGACGAGTACGTCTGTTGTCCTGTGCACGTCGGCCTCCCAGCCCGTGGTGGGGTGTCGGCGGCCGTCCGCGTCAGGCACGACGTGGAACAGCCGGCGCCGGATGTCGAGAAGGAACGGTGCGATCGGCCCGGCCTGCGCGGAGGCGTGGGCCGGGTCACCGATCCAGGCGAGGAACGGCGCGGCGCCGTCCCACTCGGCGAAGATGTGGTGGATGTCGGAGCCGGGCTCGCGCAGCAACTGCTCACGGCGGTAGCCGGGTATCGCGGCCATCCGCCGGACCACCTCGGGGTAGCCCTTGTGGAACTCGGCGAGCCGGCCGAGCGGCACGGTCAGTTCGACGTCCACGTAGACCGGGCCGTCGCCGTCCCCGGTCTCCCGCATCAGCGGATACCCGGGGTCGCCGTCCGGCTCGGTCAACGGCCGGAGCAGGCCGGCCAGGCGGGCGGCCACCGGCCCCCGCCGGTACGCGCGCAGCGCCACCTCGTCGGTCCACTCGGTGACGACGACGAAGCCGCGCGGGTCGAGGGCGTCGCGCAGCAGCTCGTGCCGCAGGTTGCCGGCCAGCGCGCCGAGCTGCCCGGCGACCGTCTCGAACGCCGGTCCGACCGCGGGCTCGCAGCCGGGGCGCGCGCGCAGCCGGAGCATCGTTCTGATCATGCAGCCCCCTCGGACGGTGCCGTCGTCGTGCCGCGACCCTGCCGCAGCGCGCGTCACCCGCTCGTCACCGTCGCCCCGCCCCGGGTCCGGTCCCGGTGACGCCGCCGGGACGGTCACGGCTTATTGCAAAAGTTTGGCAACAAGCCTCGACAGGGATCCCCTGCGGTAACTATCGTCAGCGGCATGACTCCTTACGATCTGGACGTACGCGCCTGGCAGGAGAGCTGGGACCGGCAGCAGGAGACGTTCATGCCGGACCGGGAGCACCGCTTCGACGCGATGCTCGACGCCGTCGAGGCGGTCGCCGGTGACCGGCCGCCCCGGGTGCTCGACCTGGCCGGCGGCACCGGGTCGATCAGCCTGCGGACGCTGGCCCGCCGGCCCGACGCCGAGGTGACGGTGCTCGACCTCGACCCGGTGCTGCTCACCCTCGCCGAAGCGGCGCTGGCCGGCCGGGCCACCGTGGTGACCGCCGACCTCAACCGGTCCGACTGGGCCGCCGCGCTGCCGCACCGGGACTACGACGCCGTGCTCACCGCCACCGCCCTGCACTGGCTCGACGGTCCGCGCCTGGCGGAGCTGTACCGCGAGATCCGCGACGTGCTGCGGCCCGGCGGCGTGTTCGTCAACGCCGACCACATGCCCGACGACACGATGCCGGCGCTCACCGCCCTTATCGGCGCTCGCGCGAAGGCACGACGAGACGCCCGGCACCGGGCCGGCGCTGCGCTGTCCTGGCCGGACTGGTGGGCGCAGGCGGCCGGCGACCCGCTGCTCGGGCCGCTGGTGGAGAAGCGGCGGCAGATCTACCCGACCGGGCACAGCCCGGAGTGGAGCCCGCCGGCGGCGTGGCACCTGGACGCGTTGCGCGCGGCCGGGTTCGCCGAGGCCGGCGTGCTCTGGCGCGGCGGCGCGGACGCGGCGGTGGCCGCGCTGCGCTGAGCCCGGCGGGTCGCGGGGCCCGGCCCGGCGCCACGCGGGTGCCCGACGGCGGCGTGCGGTCAGGCCAGCAGGCGGGCCAGCTCGGTACGGGAGCGCACGCCCAGCCGGTGGAAGACGTTGCGCAGGTGGTGGTCGACGGTCCGGGTGGACAGGCACATCCGGGTGGCGATCTCCCGGTTGGTCGCTCCTTCCGCGACCAGCCGGGCGATGTGCAGCTGCTGCCCGGTCAGCAACTGCTCCGGGCCGCGCCGGACCGGCCCGACCGACTCCCCCGCCGCGCGCAGTTCCTCGCCCGCCCGGTCGGCCCAGACGGTGGCGCCGAGCAGGGTGAACGCCTCCCGGGCCCGGTGCAGGTGCGCCCGGGCGTCCCGGGGGCGGCGCCGCCGGCGCAGCTCGCGGCCGAACAGCAGCTCGGTGCGGGCGCGCTCGAACGGGTCGGTGTCGGCCGGGTGCAGCCGCAACGCCGCGTGGAACTCCCGCTCGGCCTCCGGGCCGCCGCGCGGTGCGAGCAGCGCCCGGCAGCGCGCGGCCAGCGCCCGCCGCGACGGGCTCGCCGTACTGCTGGCCCAGTGGTCGAACACCGCCAGCGCGGCGGCCGGTCGCCCGCCGTCGTGCGCGGCGGCCTCCACCAGGTACGGCGTGGCCATCACCTGGACCAGCACCTGACCCCGGCCGGTGCCGGTGCGGGCCAGCGCGGACAGCCGGGCCGCCGCGTCGGCGTACCGGCCGTCGATCAGGTCCAGCACGCCGAGGGCCCACCTGGCGTACGCGTCCGGCCGGCTCCCCGGGGCGGCCCCGTCCCCGATCTCGGCGATCCGGGCCAGCGCGGCGTCCCGGTCGGCGCGTACCGCCGCCAGCACGGCGAGGATGCCGAGGTGCACCTGGGCACACACGTGCTGACCGGTGGCGCGGGCCGCGCGCACGCCCTCGCGGGCGGTCTGCGCCGCGGCCTCGTGCCGGCCCAGCCAGTACTCCGCGACCGCCCGCAGCTCCAGCGCCCGGGGCAGCAGGGACAGCTCGCCGCGCGAGCGGGCCAGCTCCACCGCGCGGCCGGCGAGCCGGTGCGCGGGCGCGTCCACCGCGACAAGCAGGGCCGCCGCGGCGGCGCAGACCAGCGCGCCGGGGGTGAGCGCGGGCCCGGTCAGCCGGCCGCCGAGGACGACCACGCGGCGCAGCGCCGGGCCGCCGCGCGCGTGGTCGCCGCGCAGCGTCGCCCCGACGCCTGAGGCGAACGTGGCCAGCAGGTCGAGGCCGGGCGGGTCGCCGGGCCGCCGCAGGGCCTCGGCCCGGCGGGCCACCTCGGCATACCGGTACTGGTCGCCGGTGACGCAGATGGCCTCGCCGGCCCGGACCAGCGCCAGCAGCGCTGCCCGCCGGTCGGCCGGCGCGACCGCGTCGGCGGCGGCCAGCAGCGTGGCGACCGCGGCGGCGGGCGCGTCGCAGCGCAGTTGCATGTCGCCGCGCACCAGGTCGGCCCGGCCGCCGGCCCCCGGCCCGGCGGTCAGGCCCCGCAGCAGTCCCCGGGCGTGGTCCGGGTCGCCCGCGGTCCAGGCGCAGCGCGCCGCCGCGATCGTCAGCTCGGCGGCGCGCCCGGGGTCGGGGTTCAGCTCGGCGGCGCGGCGCAGCACGATCGCGGCGGCGGCCCGGTCCGGTACCTCGTCGACAGCCGAGGCCAGCTCGGCGGCGAGCACGTCGGACGGGCAGTCGGCGGCGGTGGCGTGGCGCAGCGCCCGGCCCAGCGGGCCCTCGGCGAGCGTGCCGGCCAGCAGCAGCTGGGCCGCGCGCAGGTCGGCGAGCGGCGCCACGGCGGTGATCATCGTGCGGGCGAGCGGGTGCGGGAACGTGACCCCGCCGGGCCCGGTCCGCAGCAGGCCGGCGGCTTCGGCGGGGGCGAGCGCCTCGACGGTCAGGCCGGCCGCCCACGCGGCCCGGACCAGCGTGCCCGGGTCGTCGCCGGGGTCGAGCGCGGCCAGCAACACCATCCGCCGGGTCGGGACCGGCAGCCGGTCCAGACGGGCCCGGTACGAGGCGGCGAGCGCGCCGTCCACCGGCGGGGTGCCGGGCAGCGGCGCCTCGCCCCGCCACTGGGCCGGGGTGAGCGCGCCGGCCAGGTCGGCGAGCGCGGCCGGGCTGCCCCGGCTGAGCGCGGCCAGCGCGGCGGCCACCGGCGCGGGCGGGCGGTCCCGGAGCCCGGCGAGCATCGCCCGGCACTCGCCGGCGTCCAGCGGACGCAGCCGGTGGGCCGGTACGCCGTCGACGGTGGCCGGGGCGGTCGCGGTCAGCAGCAGCGCCACCGGCAGCCGGCGCAGCCGGCGAGCCACCACGGCGAGCGTCCAGGCGCTCTGCGGATCCCCGGTGTCGAGGTCGTCCACAGTGCACAGCAGCGGCCGGTCCGCTGCCACCGCGGCGAGCAGGGAACGCACCGCCGCGGCAAGGGCCAGTCGCTGCTCGGCCGGGCACCCGTCGCCGCCGAGCGCGCGGCGCAGCAGCCGGCGCTGCCGCGCCGGTAGGGCCGCGTCCGCGTCCAGCACCGGGTCGAGCAGGCGGTGCAGCCCGGCGTAGGGCAGTGTCGCCTCGTCGGCCAGGCCGGTGCCGGTGAGCACGGCGCGCTCCCCCGCCGACCTGCGGGCGTACGCCAGCAGGGAGCTGCGCCCGGAGCCGGGCGGCCCGTGGAACAGCAGCGCGCCGCCGTCGTCGCGGTCGAGGAGCCGGCGGATCGCGTCGCACTCGTCGTCCCGCCCCCACAAGGCTATATGCACTGTCGATGCAGAAACCATTCATGCAGTGTCACAGATGGGCAACCCGCCGGAAAAGAGGCGGACACGCTCCCGGGGTGGTCGCCGTGGCGACCACCCCGGGAGCGGACGGGCTCAGGCGCTGGGGCAGGTGTTGCGGTACTCCTCGATCGCCGACCCGCTCGGGCCGGGGCAGAGGAACTGCTCGTAGCGGGTGTCGTCGTCGACGAACCGCTTCAGCCAGGCCACCATCTGCTTCGCCGTCGGCGTGTTCACCGTCTGCGGGAAGAAGTGGCTCGCGCCGTCCAGCTCCAGGTACGCCTTCTCGGAGGAGGACGGGATGCTGTTGTAGAACGGGATCGAGTGGGTCGCCACCGGCGCCACACTGTCGGTCTCGCCGCCGATGATGAGCGTCGGCACCCGTACGTCGGACCAGGTCTTGTCCAGGTTCCACGGTGCGAGCGGGACGGCGGCCTGCAACGACGGCCGGGCCGCCGCGGCCTCCAGGCTGCCGCCGCCACCCATCGAGTGCCCGGCCACGGCGAGCCGGGAGGTGTCGATCCGGCCGCGCACCGAGCTGCGCTGGGTCAGGTAGTCCAGCGCGGCCAGGAGCTGGCGTCCCCGGCTGTCCGGCTGGTCCAGCCGGGTGATGGTCTCGATGCCGATCACCACGAAGCCGTGCGAGGCGATCCGTGGCCCGAGCCAGCTCAGGCTCGACCAGGAGGCGGTGTAGCCGGGCGAGATGGCGACCGCGCCGAAGGTGCCCTCGGCGGTGCTGGTCGGGTAGTAGATGACGCCGCCGCCGAAGCCGGTCACGCTCAGCGAGGAGACGTTTGTCGACGAGGTGGCGAACGGGCCGCGGCTGGCCTCCAGGATGGCGTTAGTGGGCGCCGGGCCGCGCTCGTAGGGGCTGGCGGCGCTCGCCGCGGCCGGCACGGCGAGGGCGCCGCCGGTGGCGAGCAGTGCCGCCACGGCGAGACGGGCGAGGGCACGGACGGGGGTACGGGAACGGATGGTGGTGGGCACGTCGGTCACTCCTTGCGCCGGAATTACATCGACATGCGTCAGCATCCGCGCCCTGTCGACCCGCGCGCATCGGCGAAATCACCGGTCCCCCGGCACCGGACGGTGACCCGGCCGTGACACGCACGGCGGACGACTGCCCGCTCCGGCTGTCACTCGGTGAACTCGCAGAAGGACAGCACCCTGTCGAACCGCCGGGCGGCGAGGTCCTCGTGGCGGATCAGGAACCGCGCGTTGACGTACTCCTCGTCCGGCACGCCGAACTGGGCCAGCGGCACCCATTCGCGCATCACCCGCTGCTGTTCCTCGTACCGGGCCACCATCCGCTCCGCGCGGGGCAGAGACCTCGCCTGCTGAACCCGCTCCGGGTCCATCATGATCGACTCGGGCGGGTCCTGCGCCGAGATGGTGTAGCCGCCGACGAAGACGTCCTCCGCCAGCCACCAGTTCCGCTCGGGCCAGAGCTGCTCGACCAGCGCTTTCATCTCCTTGCGGTGCGGCATGTCGCGCAGGAGCTGGATCTGGGTGTCACACAGCCACTCCTCCGAACGGTCGAGCCAGTCCGGCAGCTCCGCCTGGAGCCCCGCGTACATCTCGTGCTCGGGGGCGAGGAACGGTTCCATCTCGGTGTCGGCGGGCACGACGTACTCACCGTCCACCGTCTCGGCACCGGCCGGAACGTACACGACCCGCGCGAACTCCTGCTCGGGCTCGGTGCCGCAGGCGTCCAGTGCGCTCTCCTGGTCGAGGAAGAACAGCAGCGTGCCGTCGGCCGGCAGGGCGAGGTCGGGAACCCGGGGCAGCGCCGCGCAGTCGAGCCGGAGCAGGAACGGCAACGGGAAACCCTCCGAGCACGTGGGCCACGGCATGCCCACCGGCAGCCGCGGCCGCCCGCCCCGCCGCCCGACGTGCACACCCTCCTCGCGCTGGCAGGCGTGGATCTGGAACCGGATCAGCTCCGCGAAGCGGGCCACCTCGTCCTCGGGCACACCCCGCTCGATCGCCGCCCGCCGGAATTGATCTCTCTCGTTCATGATCGAGGAGAGTAGCCGCACCGTCCGACATGGAGTGTGCCCGGCGCGGGCGGAATCAGGGCCCGGCGCGCGGCCGCGCCGCAGGTGACCAGGTCACGTCGTAGCGCCGGCCGGCCACCGCCTCGGCGAACGCGGTCGCCGCCGCCGGCGAGCCGGCGATGCGCCAGTCCTTCTCCTTGTCCACCTCGAACCAGATCAGCCCGATCAGGTTCGGATAGCGGGGCAGGGCGCGGAACGTGTCCCGGATCCACCGGGCCTTGTGCCCGGCCGCGTCGGCGGCGCCGGTCTCGGTGACCACGAGCGGCTTGCCGGTGACCTTGCGGATCTCGGCGATCGTCGGGCCGAAGATCTGGTCGAACGACCAGTACGTCTTGGTGAACGCGCCGCTGCCGTAGTAGCCGGTGACACCGACCCAGTCGACGTACCCGTCGCCCGGGTAGAGGCCGGTGAGCCCCGCTGTGGTCTTGTCCCAGCGGGCGTTCGGGCTCCACACCCAGGTGACGTTCGTGGCGCCGGCCTCGGCGAAGACGTCGTGCACGTGCCGCCAGGCCCGGACGTAGTCGCCGGGGCGGTTGCCGTTGGCCCGCTCGCACCAGGGGTACCAGTCACCGTTCATCTCGTGCGCGAAGCGGATCGCCACCGGATAGCCCAGCGACCGGACGCCGTCGGCCCAGGAGCGCAGGTACGCGTCGAAGTCGCCGCGCGCGACGCGGGCCAGCCGGTAGTCCGGCTGGGTGGCGCGGAGCCGGTCGATCTGCCTGTCGGTCAGGGCGGTACGACGGGCCGCCCGGTCGACCGTGTGGTCCCACGGTTCCCAGCCGAGCATCGGCATCATGCCCCGCTCGGCGATCCGGTCGAACAGGCTGCGGTCGAACGCGGCCGACGCCCAGTCCGCGCCGAAGAGCATCACCTGCGGCGACCGCCCGGCCGCCTCGGCGAACCGGTCCACCGGCGCGAAGTCGTACGGTCCCTTGTCGGTCATCACCCCGAAGAACGCCTGCCCGGCCGGGGGGAACGGGCCGCCGCGCGGGCTCGGCACGACCGCCGCCGGCACATCGGTGCTGGCCTGCGGCGTCGCCGGGGCGGGCCGTCGCGCCGCGACGTCCGTGCCCGGGTCGCGCCAGGCGCCGGGCGCCACCACGAAGGCGTACGCGAGCAGCAGCAACCCGCCCAGCGCCAGGCCCACCCGGGGCAGCGTCGGCCTCAGCACGGCACACCACCCTCGGCCACGGTCCGGGGCACCACCTGGGGTTCCCGGGCCACGTCGGCGGCCCGGACCCGGCGGGCCCGCATACTCTCCGCCCAGGAGATCAGGGGTGGGGCGAGCCCGGTCAGCAGCGTCAGCGCCGGCCAGACCCGCAGCAGCGGGTAGTCGTGACCCAGCGCGAAGCTCGCCGCGAGCAGTCCGGCGGCGGCGAGCGCCCAGCACAGGTGCAGCCGGAACGTGCGCGCCGACTCCACTGTGCGCAGCGCGCCCTTGGCGGTGACCACGAAGCCGAGCTTGCGGCGCAGCAGGGCGCCCACCGCGGCGGCCACGTAGACCGGTCCAGCGAACAGTGCGAGCGCCATGCCGGCCATGCCCACCTCCTCCCGCTCGTGCGGGGCGATGTTGAAGCGGCGCAGCCACAGCCAGAGCAGGAACCAGGTGCCGATGGTGGAACCCCACAGCGTCGCCCAGACCTGCGGGTCGAGCCGGCCCGCGTCGACGCCGGTGAGCAGGTAGAGCGCGGTGGCGGCGTTGCCGAGCAGCAGGCTCACCGCCACGCTCGGGTAGTAGAACTGGAGCAGCCGGTACTGCCAGCGGCGGCGCGACGGCAGGTCGCGCGGCGTGCGCATCTCGCGCCGGAGCAGGATCTCGCAGATCCCGGCCGCCCAGCGCTTCTGCTGGTTGAAGTAGTCCGCCCAGGAGGTCGGTCCCTCGCCGAGCGCCACCACGTCCGGGGTGTAGACGCCCTTCCACCGGTTGCCGGTGGCCGGGTTGACGGCGGCGTGCACGCGGATGCTGGTGAGGTGGTCCTCGATGATCGAGTCCTGGTAGCCGCCGACGGTCCGCCAGGCCGCCGGGCGGTAGAGGTGCCCGGTGCCGGTCAGCAGCGGCGCGTCCAGGCCGTTGCCGCCCCGGGCGATCAGCCCGTTGTAGAGGTACTGCTGCACGGAGGCGCCGTGGGCGACGAAGTTCTGGTGCATGTTGCCGTACACCTGGGGGGTCACCACGAACGCGACGTCCGGGTCGCGGAAGTAGCCGAGCGTGCGTTCCAGGAAGTTCGGCAGTGGCACGTGGTCGGGGTCGACGTTCGCGACGACGTCGTAGCGGTGCTCGTGCTCGGCCCGCCAGGCGTTGTGGTTGCCGGACTTGGTCCGGGCCCGGAACTCGCCGCCGGGCCGGTTGTACTCGGGCCGGCCCTTGCGGGTGAAGTGGCGTACGCCCAGCCGCGCGGCCATCGCCCGGACCGCCGGGTCGTCGCCCTCGTCGAGGATCCACACGTCGACGTGCCCGCAGTAGACGATCTCCCGGAGCCGGCGCAGCGTCCGCTCGGCGACCTCGATCGGCTCCTTGCTCGGCACGATCGTGGTGAGCAGGGCGACCCGCAGGCCGACCGGCGGGTCGACCGGCACCGGGTCCCGGGCGTGGAAGGCGAACACCCAGACCACCACGTTCTGCGCGAGGCGGATCAGCTCGATGCCGACGACGACGCAGAACGCGAGCCGGGCGGCGGCCGTCTGCCAGCCGCCGAGCCCGACGACGCCCGGGCCGGGCACGTGCCGGGGCAGCAGCAGCCAACCGACGAAGATCAGGCCGGCGGCGCTGTTGACAAGCACCAGCACGGTCAGCACCAGCCGCGCGGCTACCGAGGCGGTGGGGCGGAACTCGACCGCCGCGTCGGGGCGGCGGGGCGGGCGCAGCGGCCCGGCGGTGGCGCCGCAGCGCGCGTACGCCACGCGAGCGTCGACGTTGCGCTGCCGGCGGTCCGGGTCGGCGGGCGCCCCGGGCAGGGCGGGCGCGGTCGGGCGGGCGCCCGGCGTCCCGGCCGTCGTGGCGCGGGACGGGCGTGTATCGGCGGCGACGGCCACGTTTCCCCCATGGTCTGCATCCGGCTCAGGAGCCGACCGAACGCTAACCCGACAATCAACCGCAAAAGAGGCGAATCAGGCAGACATCGCCCGTTCGTCGACAGTCACGACGGGAGCTGCGCCGCCACCGCGAGCAGCGCGACGAGCGCCGGCACGGCGAGGGTGCCGGCGGCCCGCGCCCGGGACAGGGCGACACCGGCGAGCACCGCCCAGGCCGGCACCGTGAACAGCAGGTTCACCGCCGACCAGACCGGCACGACCTGCGCCAGCGCCAGCAGGCCGAGCGCCGGCACCAGCGCCCAGGCGGTGCAGGCCGCCGCCGCGTACCGCAACGGCAGACTGAACAGGGCCAGCCCGGCCAGCACGCCACCGAGCGCGGCGACGCCGAACAGATCCCCGGGCGTGGCCGCCAGCACGGCGGCACCGGGTCGCACGCCGGACGCCAGGTGCCCGCCGGCGCGCAGGCCGACGGCGAGCAGCGCGGCGACCGGGAGCAGCCCGGCGGCCACGGCGGCCAGCCAGCGGACGGCGGCACGACGGCGGAACGCCAGCACCACCCAGCCGTGCCCGGCGAGCAGCAGCAGCGCCACCGGCTGGCACAGGCCCAGCAGCAGCACCGCGCCCGCGTAGGGCACCAGCCGCCGCGGGCGCGGCCGGTCGAGCGCGGGCAGCAGCAGCCAGGTGGCGAGCACGGCGGCGAGGACCGCCAGAGCGTACGGCTGCGCCTCCCGCGCGTACCGGATCGAGGTCGGCAGCACCGCGAAGAACACCCCGGCCGGCCGGCCGGCGGCGGGGGTGGCGATCCGGGCGGCGAGCGCGCCGACGAGCGCCGCGGCGCCGGCCATGGCCAGCAGCGACGGTACGCGCAGCGCGAGGTCCGCCACTCCGGCCAGCTCCGCCCAGCCGCGCATGAGCAGGTGGTACGGCGCGAGTGCGACATCGTCACCGGTCAGCGCGGCGCCGACGCCCGGCCGGGGCGACGTGACCGCGCTCCGGGTGACCAGTTCTCCGGCGCTCGGTCCCGACGCGGTGATCCGGACGGCGCCGAGCGCGCCCATCAGCGCCGCCGGCACCAGCCACGCCGCGATGCGCCACCACGCCTGCGCGGCGGTGGCGGACCGGGGGGTGGCCCGGCGCGGCCGGTCCTCGCCCCACGGGTCCTCGACCGGGGCGTCCCCGAGCCGGGGCAGGACCATGGTGTCCGCGTCCATCATCGTGACTCACGCATCCCTGTGGGTGCCGGCGACCGGGGCCCAGCCGGCCGGACGGCGGGACGCGGCCCGCGGATGGCGGGCGGCGCCGGACGTCCCGGCTCACGGGCTGGGTGACATCCTGGAGCCTACTGAGTCGAAAACGACATAACGCCAATATGAGCTGAAAGAGCCCACCGGCCGCCCCGTGGACGACCGGCGGGCCCGGCTCAGCGGAGAGCGGTGGTCGTCCAGCGGGGCGAGTCGGCGGTGATCGCGGCGGTCTCGCCGGTCAGCGTCGTCCGCGCCTGAGCGTCGCGCCTGGCGCTCGTGCCGACCCAGACGTCCACCTCCCCGGGCTCGACCACGCGGCTGAGCGCGCGGTCGGTGAGCGCCAGCCGCGTGGTGGGCACGGTCAGCTCGACGGTGACCGAGGCGCCCGGCTCCAGGCGCACCCGCCGGTAGCCGAGCAGCTGCGCCACCGGCCGGGTCACCGAGGCGACCAGGTCGCGGCCGTAGAGCTGCACCACGTCGTCACCGGCGACCGGGCCGGTGTTCGTCACGCGCACCGACACCCGCAGTTCCCCGTCGGTCGGCACCTCGGCCGGCACGGTCAGGTCGGCGTACGCGAACGTGGTGTAGGACAGCCCGTGGCCGAACGGCGCCACCGGCGTCGCCGGCAGGTTGGTGCCGTTCATGCCCTCCCCCAGCTCGGGGTGCAGGTACGAGTACGGCTGCGCGCCGGCCGAGCCGGGCAGGCTGACCGGCAGCCGGCCGGACGGGTTGACCCGCCCGGAGAGCACGCCCGCGATCGCGCCGGCGCCCTCCTCGCCGGGGAAGAACGTCTGCACCACCGCCGCGCACCGGGTCAGCGCCCAGCCCAGCGCGTACGGGCGGCCGGTGAGCAGCACCAGCACGACGGGCGTTCCGGTGTCCAGCACCGCCTCGACCAGCTGGCGCTGCACACCGGGCAGCTCCAGGTCGTCCCGGTCGCACCCCTCGCCCACGGTGCCCCGGCCGAAGAGGCTGGCGTGGTCGCCGACCACGAGGACCGCCACGTCGGCGGCGGACGCGGCGGCGACCGCCTCGTCGAACCCGGACCGGTCCGCCGAGTCCACCTCGCAGCCGGCCGCGAAGGTGACCCGGTCGGCGCCCAGCTCGGCGCGGACCGCCTCCAGCACGGTCGGCACCTCGAAGCCGGTCTCCACGCCCGGGTGGTGGGCCAGCACGTGGTTGAGGAACGAGTAGCAGCCGAACAACGCGCCCTGCCGGTCGGCGTTCGGGCCGACGACCGCCACCCGGCGGCCCGCCGGCAGCGGGAGCACCCCCTCGTTGGCGACCAGGACGACGGACTCCTCGGCGAGCCGACGCGCGATCGCCCGGTGCTCCGGCGAGTCGAGGTCGATCGCGCCCGGCGGCTCGTCGTCGAACGTCGCGTCGAGCAGCCCGAGTTCCTGCTTCTGCCGCAGCACGCGCAGCACCGCCCGGTCGACCAGCGCCTCGTCCAGCTTGCCGGCCCGCACCGTCTCGGTCAGGGTCAGGTAGGCGTCGCCGGTGGGCAGCTCGATGTCGACGCCCGCGCTCAGCGCCTGCACCGCGGCCTCGGCGTTGTCGGCCGCGACGTGGTGCAGCAGGTTGAGGAACGCGACGCCGTAGTAGTCGGCCACCACCGTCCCGTCGAAGCCCCACCGGTCCCGCAGCAGGTCGGTGAGCATCGTCGGATCGGCGGCGACCGGCACGCCGTCGACCTCCGCGTACGAGTGCATGACGCTGCGCGCGTCGCCGTCCCGGATCGCCATCTCGAACGGCGGCAGCAGCACGTCGGCGAGTTCCCGGGGGCCGGCGTGCACCGGGCCGAAGTTGCGCCCGGCCCGTGAGGCGGAGTAGCCGGCGAAGTGCTTCAGCGTGGCGAGCACGCCCTGCGACTGGAGTCCCCGCACGTACGAGGTGCCGATGGTGCCGACGAGGTAGGGGTCCTCGGCGATGCACTCGTCGACCCGGCCCCACCGCGGATCCCGGATCACGTCCAGCACCGGGGACAGGCCCTGGTGGATGCCGAGCGCGCGCATCGAGGCCCCGATCGCCGACGCCATCTCGGCGACCAGGTCCGGGTCGAACGCGGCACCCCAGGCCAGCGGCGTCGGGAAGGTGGCCGCCTTCCACGCCGACAGGCCGGTCAGGCACTCCTCGTGCACGATCGCCGGGATGCCCAGCCGGGTGCCGGTCACCAGGTCCCGCTGGAACTTCCACAGCCAGGCCGCGCGGGCCGCGGCGTCGACCGGGCGGGTGCCGTAGGGGCGGGTGAGGTGACCCAGCCCGTGCCGGGAGAAGTCGTCGAGCCGGCCGGTGTCGGCGAACTCGCCCTGCAGGGGCGCGACCGCCTCGCCGTCCTCCTTCTCCCAGAACCCGACGAGCTGCGCGATCTTCTCCTCGATCGTCATGCGAGCGAGCAGTTCCCGTACGCGCGTCTCGGCGTCGTGCCCGTCCGGCCGGTCGTGGTCCGGAACCGCCTGAGCCGGCGCCGGCCCGTCCACCACCGCATGGACCTCTGTCATGGTGTGCCTTTCCACTGGTTGTGCTGGTACCGCTGCCGCTCAGCCCTTGACCGCGCCCTGGAGGCCGCCCACGATCTGCTTCTCCGCGAGGGTGAAGAACAGCAGCGCCGGCAACATCGCCAGCGAGGTGAAGGCGAGGACGCCCGCGGTGTCGGTGGTGTACTGGCTGGAGAAGTTCTGCACCCCCAGCGGCAGGGTGTGCAGGTTGACGTCCCCGAGGACGAGCAGCGGCAGCAGGAACGCGTTCCAGCTCGCCACGAACGCGAGGATGCCGACGGTGACGACCGCGGGCCGCGACAGCGGCAGCACGATCCGCCAGAGGAAGCCGAGCCGGCCGGCGCCGTCGATGGCGGCCGCGTCCTCCAGCTCCCGCGGGATGGCCGACAGGAACGGCCGCAGGATGACGATCGTCAGCGGCAACGAGAAGGCCACCTGCGGAAGGATCACCGCGTAGTAGGAGTTGATCAGGTTGAGGTCGCGCAGCATGAGGTACAGCGGCAGGATCGCCGCGCCGGCCGGGAACAGCAGGCCGAGGGTGAAGAAGGTGTAGAGCCCTTCGCGGCCCCGGAACGTGTACCGGGCGAGTACGAACGCGGCGGCCATGCCGAGCACCACCACACCGAGCGTGGTGCCCAGCGCCACCACAGCGCTGTTGAACGCCTGCTTCCAGAAGCCGCTCTGCGTCAGCACCCGGTAGTAGTTGTCGAAGACCCACGGGTCCGGCAGGCCGGCCGGGTCGTTCACGATCTGCGGCGTGGTCCGGAAGCCGCCGACGATGACGTACACGACGGGTGCGATCGACACGGCCGCGACCGCGAGCGCCAGCGCGTACGTCAGCGGCGTGCTCCACTGCACCGGCCGGCGCCCGGCCGAGGGGGCGGGTACGGAGTTCACGGCCACTGTCACTTCCCCTTCCGGGTGATGGCGCCCTCGATGTCCCGGCGGAGCAGGAAACGCTGGAACAGCAGCGCCGCGACGAACGAGATGACGAACAGGATCACGGCGACCGCGTTGCCGTAGCCCCAGAGCCGGGCGAAGAAGCCGTTGTCCACCATGTACGTGGCCATGGTGGCCGAGGCGCCGAGGGAGCGCACCGCGGGCACTGAGGTCACCCAGATCATGTCGAAGACCTGCAACGAGCCGATCATCGACAGGAACATCCAGATCCGGATGGTGGGGCCGAGCAGCGGCAGCGTGACGTGCCGCTGGATCTGCCACCAGCTCGCGCCGTCGATCTCCGCCGCCTCGTTGAGTTCCTGCGGCACGTTCGACAGGCCGGCGAGCAGCAGGATGATGGCGAAGCCGACGTACTTCCAGGTGAGGACGAACAGCAGGGTCCAGATCACCACGTCCAGGTCGGCCAGCCACGCCTGCACCAGGCCGCCCATCCCGATCGACTGCAGCAGCGCGTCGAGCGTGCCGTTCTCGGTCAGGATCAGCTTCCACATGATGCCGACGGTGACCTCGGCCAGCACGTACGGCACGAACACCAGCAGGCGGAAGACCGAGCGCCCGCGGAAGCGGCGGTTGAGCAGCAGGGCGATGCCCAGCGCCACGGGCCCCTGGATGAGCAGCGACCCGAACACGATGATCGCGTTGTTGCGCAGCGCGTCGAGGAAGATCGGATCCTGGAAGGCGAGCGTGTAGTTGCGGAAGCCGACGTACTCGGTCGGCGGGCCGACCCCCCGCCAGCGGAACAGGCTGTAGTAGAACGCGAAGCCCATCGGCACCAGCACGAACATCACGTAGATGACGATCGCGGGTGTGGTCAGCCCGATGATCTCGTACCACTTGCGACGGGTCTCGGCGCGGCGGGAGGCGGCCCGTGCGCCGGGCCGGAGGCCCGCCGGCGGCGCTTGCGCGCCGACGGCGGGCGTACGGGTCTGCGATGCGGACGTCACTTGCTTGCGGCCGCCTTCATGGCCGAGACCACCTTCTCAGGTGTCCCGTTGCCGGCGAAGATCGCGACGACCGCGTCGTTCATCGCGGTGCCGACGGTGCTGCCGAACGCCGTGTCCAGCCAGAGCTGGACGTAGGTGGCGTCGGCGGTGGCCTGGAGGATCGACTTCAGCGCCGGATCGGTCACGCTGTCGGCGGCGCCCTTGACCACGGGCAGGGAGGTGCCGGTGGCGGCGTAGCCCTTCTGCACCTCGGGGCTGAGGATGTACTTGAGGAACTCGACGCACTCGGCCGGGGCGTTCTTGGAGCAGGCGAACCCGTCACCGCCGCCGAGTGCCGCCTTCGGGTCACCGGCGGAACCGGCGATCGCCGGCATCGGGAACCAGCCGAGGAACTTGCCCAGGGCCTCCTTGTCGGTGGCCACGGTGTCCAGCGTGCCGCGGTTCCAGTCACCCATCAGCTCCATCGCCGCCTTGCCGTTGGCGAGCAGGCCGTTGGCGCTGGTCGGGTCGTTCTGACCCGGCGTGGCGATGAAGTTGTTCTGGAACGGCTTGGTGTCGATGAAGGCCTTGAGGTCCTGGCCGGCCTTGACGAAGCACTGGTCGTCGAAGACGCGGTCCTTGGTGGCCTTCTTCAGCGTGTCGACCGAGCAGGCCCGCAGCGCGAAGTTGTACCACCAGTGCGCGGCCGGCCACTTGTCGCCCGCGCCGAGCGCGATCGGGATGACGTTGATGGCCTTGAGCTTGGTGACCGCGGTGTTCAGCTCGTCCATGCTGGTCGGCGGCGCCGTGATGCCCGCCCTCGCGAACATGTCCTTGTTGTACCAGATGCCCTCGACGCCCATCCGGTACGGCAGGCCGTACTGCTTGCCGTCCACCTGCCAGATCTGCGCGGCGTTGCCGATCTCGGCGACCTCGCTCTTCACCTGGTCGGTGATGTCCTTGAGGTAGTCGGCCTCGACCTGCTCGCGCATCTCGCCGCCGCCCCAGGCCTGGAAGATGTCCGGCGGGTCGTTGCTCAGCAGCGCGGCGGGGAGCCGGGTGCGCTGGAGCTGGTTCGTCTCGATCGCCTCGATCTCGATCTTGACGGTCGGGTGGGCCGCGGAGAAGTCCTTGGCGACCTTCTCCCAGTAGGTCTTGCCGGGGCCGTCCTGCGAGGCGTTGTGCCACCAGGTCAGTGTCACCGGGTTCTTGTACAGCTCGCTCTCGGCGGCCTTCTCGTCCTCGCCACCACCACTGCACGCGGAGGCCAGCAGAGCGCTTGTCACAAACAGTGCCAGGACGGCACCAGCACGGCGCTTCATCGCCATAGATGTCTCCTCGACCACTCAGTCGGGTTACCTGCCGGGGAGTTTTACAGGGCCGTAACGTGAAGTCAATCGGTATCGATAACGTTTTCGACATCGTCTTCGATAGACCGGGAAGGGCCCTCTATCATCGTCGGCGTGGTGTTCCAGGAGCGCGTCAAGATGTCGGACGTGGCACGTACGGCCGGTGTCTCGGTGGCAACCGTATCCAAGGTTGTCAATGGGCGGTACGGCGTCGCGCAGGCCACCGTCGAACGCGTCCAGCAGGTCATCCACGAGCTGGGGTACGAGGCCAGCCTGGGCGCGCAGAGCCTGCGCAGCCACCGCACGAACGTGCTGGGCATCCTGGTCGCCGAGTTCGAGCCGTTCTCCACCGAGCTGCTCAAGGGCGCGTCCCGGGAGGTCGCCGGCAGCGGGTACCAACTGCTCGCCTACTCCAGCGGGGACGGCGAGGGCGCGGCGATCGGATGGGAGCGGCGCTCGCTGGCCCGGCTCTCCGGCACGCTGATCGACGGCGCGGTGATCGTGACGCCGACGGTGGTCGAGACCAAGCACGGCTTCCACGTGGTGGCAGTCGACCCGCACACCGGCCCGTCCGGCCTGCCCACCGTCGACTCCGACAACTTCGCCGGCGCGATGCTGGCCACCGACTACCTGCTGTCTCTGGGGCACCGGCGGATCGCGCACATCAGCGGCCGGCCCGACCTGGAGTCGGCCCGGCTGCGGGAGGCCGGGTTCCGCAAGGCGATGACCGACGCGGGCGTGCCGGTCGACGAGCGGCTCGTGCGAGTGGGCGGGTTCCGCACCGAGACCGCCGCCAGCACCGCCGCCGAGCTGCTCGCCCTCCCCGACCGGCCGACCGCGATCTTCGCCGGCAACGACCTCTCGGCCATCTCCACACTGGACGTCGCCGGCGGCCTCGGCCTGCGCGTGCCGGACGACCTGTCGGTCATCGGCTTCGACAACATCCCGGAGTCGGCACTTGTCGACCCGCCCCTCACCACGATCCGGCAGCCGCTGCAACGCATGGGCGCCGAGTCGCTGCGCCTGCTGATCGACCTCATCGCCGGCGTCGAGCGGGACACCCACATCCAGCTCCCGACCGAGCTGGTCATCCGGGCCTCCTGCCGCCCGCTGCGCTGACCCGCCACCGCACCCTCCGCCTCACCCGCAGGGCCCAGGTGATTGACGGACGGCTATCGGCGTCCGTAATGTTTCGGGCTACTTCCGGAAGGAAGACCGGAAGTTTCGGAAGCCGCTTCGTCCACCCGGGCGCCCGCCGATCCGTTCCACGGCGCGGCGTCCCCGGCACCGTCACCGCCGGCCCCGGCCGCGCGCACCCTCCCGAGAGGAACGACATGAAGCTGAGACGCTGGCTCGCCGCCGGCACCGTCGCCGTCGCGACCGCCACCGCCCTCAACGTCGTACCCGCGACAGCCGGACGACCGTACGATCCGACCGCGCAGAGCCTGCGTGACCTGGCCAAGCGCCACGGCCTGTACGTGGGCACCGCAGTGGACATGGACACCCTCAACAACGCCGCCGAGCCGCGCTACCGCGAGCTGGCCGCGTCCGAGTTCTCCACAGTCACCGCCGAGAACGTGATGAAGTGGGAGAGCCTCGAACCCACCCGGGGCACCTACAACTGGGGTCCGGCCGACGAACTGGTCGAGTTCGCCCGCAAGAACAACCAGCGGGTCCGGGGCCACGTGCTGGTCTGGCACAACCAGTTGCCCGCGTGGCTGACCAGCGGCGTCGCGGACGGTTCGATCAGCAAGGCCGAGCTGCGCCAGATCCTGCGCGACCACATCACCGCCGTGGTCACCCACTTCAAGGGCAAGATCTGGCAGTGGGACGTGGTGAACGAGGCGGTCAGCGACCCCTGGGACACCCCGTCCACCCTGCACTACAAGGGGTTCTGGGCGCAGAACCTCGGCCCCGGCTACATCGCCGACGCGTTCCGCTGGGCCCGCGCCGCCGACCCGAAGGCGCTGCTGTTCTACAACGACTACAACATCGAGGCGTTCGGCTCCGGGAACCCGGCCGACGACAAGACGCAGTTCGTCTACGACATGGCCCGTGACCTGCGGGCCAAGGGCGTGCCGATCGACGGCGTGGGCGCACAGGGCCACCTGGGCACCCAGTACGGCAACTTCAGCACGCTCCAGGTGGCCGCGGCCCTGCGCAAGTTCGCCGGGCTCGGGCTGGCCACGGCCCTCACCGAGGTGGACGTGCGCAGCCAGATCACCGAGGGGGTGGAGGCGGGCGACTCCGCCGAGATCAATCCGAGGTTGCAGGCGTCGGCGGCGAACTTCAGCGTGCTGATGCAGGCATGCCTGGCCGAGCGGCACTGCCTGTCGTTCACCCTCTGGGGATTCACCGACAAGCACTCCTGGGTGCCCGGCGCGTTCTCCGACCCGCCGGAGGGCCTGGCCACCGTGTACGACGAGAACTACCAGCCGAAGCGCGCGTACCACGAACTGAAGGCCGACCTGATCTTCTCGGGTCCGCCCTACGTGCTGCCGCGCATCCCGCAGCACCCGCGCCGCTAGGCGACCGGCGCACCACGGCGGGGCCGGTCCGGTGACCGGTCCCGCCGCCGGTGTCCGGCCCGGTGCCCGCTCACGCCGCCCGGCGGCGGCCCAGTTCCGACTCCAGCCGCCCGATGAGCGTCTTGCGGGCCTTGCCGCCGCGTTCGCGGCGCAGCGCCGCACCGAGCTGCCGGGTGTCGAGGTCGCCCATGAGCTTGACCGCCTCGGTCACCGGCAACTCGGTGATCCGCTCGGCGGCGGTGGCGTCCCGGCGGGCCCGCTTCGCCGGGGCGGTGTTCGGCACGTACTGCCGGCCCGAGCGCGACGCGCGGCGCTTGCGGGTGTCGGTGGCCCGCCGGTCCGCCTCCGACAGCTCCTCCCACGCCTGTTTGGGCAGGTAACGGCGGGTCTCGCCACCGTTGCGGGCACGCGTGTCACCGCTGCGGGTCTGCCACTGCTCGCCGCCCCAGCGTCGCAGCGAGCGCTGCCGTGCGTCCTTCGGGCCCTCGAATCCCCCGCCCGCCTTCTTGTACTCGTTCGTCAGCAGCTGCGACTTGCGGGCCGACCACTGCCCCGGCCGGCCGCCCTTGTCGGAGGCGCGGATCTCGGCCTTGAGGCGTTCGCGCAGTTCCGGCTCGGTGTACTTCGCCATGACGCAGCGTTACCCGGACCGGCAGCGGCCATGCCGGTCAGCCGGACGCCGGCCGGTAGACCAGGTCCATCGTGTCGGTGCGGCCGGACCAGTCCAGCCGCAGCCGCCAGCATCCGGCGGCCGGCAGGTCGACGATGGACGGGCCGGGCCCGCCCTCCACCTCCCGGACGACAGGGGTGCCGGTACCGTCCCGCGTCGCGGTGATCACCAGGGGGGTGCGCGGCGCCGGTTCGGACCGGCCGGGCTCCGGGCGGGCCACCCAGAGGATCTTGTTGTTGGCGCCGTCGCCGCGCGCGTGCACCAGCGGGTACGCGAACAGGATCGCCACGATGCCGCCCCGGGCGCCGAAGACGTGCCGCACCCGGGTGTCGCCGGTGAACCCGGCGTCCGCCCAGTCCGGCAGCCGGCCGGTCTCCAGCCGCTCGGCGCAGGCCGCCGGCTCGGCTGGCTCGGTGGCGGCGGCTGACTCGGTGGCCGGGACCGGTGCCGGGCCGGCGCAACCGGCCAACAGCAGGACCGGCACCAGCAGGACTCTTCTCGGAACGGACATCAGGGCCTCCCCCGTCGACGACTCTCGTCCTCACGACACCGCCGGGCGCCCCGAGGTTCCCGCCGCGCTCACTCCAGGGAGGACGCGACGTCCAGCGCCTGCTCGCGGGTCAGGTCCCCCTCCAGCCGGTAGCTCACCCCGGCCCGCTCCCAGATCAGCGTGGCGGCGGCCGACCGCGCGGTGGCCACCCGTTCCGTCCCCGACCGGTCCACGTACGCCAGCGCGTGCGGGCCACCGACCCAGATCGCGAACTCGCCGCCGACCTGGGTGAGCGTCACGTCCGCCCCGAGGGAACGCTTGTGGAACACGATGTCGAGCGAACCGTCGAACGCGTCCAGGCGTACCGTGCCGCCCCGGTAGAGCAGGCTGACGACCCGGTGGGCGCCGGCGCCGTCCGGATCGGCCACCAGCACGCGTTCCGGTGCGCCGAGGCGGGCCGGAACCAGGATCGGGAACCGGACCTGCCGTTGTGCCTCGGCGAGGGCGACCTGGTGCTGCGCGGGCAGCGGCGAGGGCGTGCCCGTCGGCGGCGGCGCGGGGGCGGTGTCGATGACGACCCCGGAGAACCGCAGCAGCCCGGTCACCGCGTCGGCGAGCGCGGCCCGCCCCGGCGGCAGCGCCGCCACGAGCAGCACGGCGAGCGCGGCGGCCAGCGCGTACCGCCACCGGCGGCGGGGCGCGGGCGCGTCGAGCCGGGCGCGGACCCCGGCGGTGAGATCCGGCGTCCGGGCCGGCTCCAGCCATCCGGTCAGCTCCCGCAGCTCCCGTTCCAGGTCATCCACGGTGCGCCACCTCCCGGTCCAGCAGGGCCCGCAGCTTCGCCAGCGCCCGGTGGGTCCGGGACTTCGCGGTGCCCCGGGGCACCCCCAGCACTGTCGCTGTCTCCTCCTCGCCGAGGTCGAGCAGGTATCGACAGACGATCACCTCGCGGTCCCGGACGGGCAGCCGCCGCAGCGCCCCCACCAGCGCCGTCCGGCGCTCGGCTGCCAGCACGGCGTCGAGCCCGTCGGGCACGGTGGCGCCGGCCGCGACCGGATCCGCCGTCGCGCGCAGCGTCAGCCCGTCGCGGCGGATACGCGTCCGGTGCAGGTTCCGGCTCTCGTTGGCGACGATCGCGAGCAGCCAGGACCGGAACGACGCCTCGCCCCGGTAGCGGGACAGTTTCCGGTACGCCTTCACGAACGCCTCCTGGACCACGTCCTCGGCGTCCGGCCCGGCGCCGAGCAGCACCGCCGTCCGGTACGCGGACGCGGTGTGCCGGGCGACCAGGGCGTCGTACGCCTCCCGGTCGCCGGCGCGTACGCGGGTGACGAGCTCGTCGTCGTCCAGGGCAGCCTCCGCCGTCGGTCCGTATCCATGACACCGCCCGGGGCGGCCGGGTTCCATCAGGCGTTTGACCGGGTGCCGGGCCGGAAAGAGTGGCGGGATGAGCTGGGCGAGAAGAGCCGTACCCGCAGCCGTCGCCGCCGTCGCCGCGCTGGCGGCGCGGGACCTGCTGCAACGCGACCACGCGCTGCGCCGCAACTTCCCCGTGCTGGGCCGGGCCCGGTACCTGATCGAGTCGATCGGCCCGGAGCTGCGGCAGTACATCGTGGCCGGCAACGACGAGGAACGGCCGTTCACCCGCGACCAGCGGCGCTGGGTGTACGCCTCGGCCAAGCAGGAGAACAACTACTTCGGGTTCGGCACCGACAACGACATCGAGCACACCTCCGGCTATCCGATCATCAAGCACCGGACGTTCGGCCGGGCGGTCCCGCCGTCGACGCCGACCGCCGGGCACGACGTGACGCTGCCCTGCGCCAAGGTGCTCGGCGCGGCACGCGGCCGGGCGCGCGCGTTCCGGCCGGAGTCGGTGGTGAACATCTCCGGGATGAGCTTCGGTTCGCTGTCCGGCAACGCGGTGGAGGCGCTGAACCGGGGCGCCGCGCTGGCCGGCTGCCTGCACAACACCGGCGAGGGCGGGTTGTCGCCGTACCACCGCAACGGCGGTGAGCTGGTCTTCCAGCTCGGCACCGCGTACTTCGGCTGCCGCGACGAGCGGGGCCGGTTCAGCCTGGAACGGCTCAAGGACCTGGTGGCGTCGGCGCCGGTACGCGCGCTGGAGGTCAAGCTCAGCCAGGGTGCCAAGCCCAGCCTCGGCGGGCTGCTGCCGGCGGCGAAGGTGTCCGCCGAGATCGCCGCCACCCGGGGCGTCCCGGCCGGCCGGGACTGCGTCAGCCCGTCCCGGCACGCCGAGTTCTCCGACTGCGACAGCCTGCTGGACTGGGTGGAGCTGCTCGCCGCCGAGACCGGGCTGCCGGTCGGCATCAAGTCCGCCGTCGGTGACCTGGGGTTCTGGGAGGAGCTGACCACGCTGATGCGCGACACCGGGCGCGGCGTGGACTTCGTGACCGTCGACGGCGGCGAGGGCGGCACCGGCGCCGCGCCGCTGATCTTCAGCGACTCGGTCTCGCTGCCGTTCCAGCAGGGCTTCTCCCGGGTCTACCGGACGTTCGCCGAACGCGACCTGCACGAGAAGGTGGTGTTCGTCGGCGCGGGCAAGCTCGGTCTGCCGGACAACGCGGTGGTGGCGTTCGCGCTCGGCGCGGACATGGTCAACGTCGGGCGGGAGGCGATGCTGGCGATCGGCTGCATCCAGGCGCAGAAGTGCCACACCGACACCTGCCCGACCGGCGTCGCCACGCAGAACGCCTGGCTGGCCCGGGGTCTGGACCCGGCCCGCAAGGCGGTGCGGGCCGCGAACTACATTCGGACGCTGCGCCGCGACCTGGTGAAGGTGGCCGAGGCGTGCGGCGTCGAGCATCCCGGGCTGATCGGTACCGACTCGGTGGAGATCCTCGACGGCCGGACCTCGTCGATCCCGCTGGACCGGGCGTTCGGCTACCGGCCGGAGTGGGGGATGCCGTCGGCAGCCGACCGGGCGGAGATCGTCCGGCTGATGACGGCCGAGGCGCCGCAGGGCGGCAGCGCGCCGCCCTCCCCCACCGCCGTCGGCTGACGCCGGCCGCGGAAACCCGGTCGGCTGCCGCACCGCCGCGGCGTACAGTCCGCCGCATGGCTGTGGACACGAGGCCGGCGGTACGCGCCGGGCGCTTCCGGCTGCTCCCGCTGGGTGTGGTGTTCCTGACCGTCGGCCTCTCCACCGCGGTGGTGCTGCCGTTCCTGTCGCTGTTCCTCGACCGGGAGGTCCACGCCGGTCCGGTACGGGTGACAGTGTTCCTGGTCGTCGCGCCGCTGTCCGGGGTGGTGGCCTCCGCGCTGGTCGGCCGATTGTCGGACCGCCTGCCGATCCGGCGTGCGCTGCTCGTCGGCGCCGCGCTGGCCGGTGTGGTGGGCGCGGGCCTGACCGCGTACGTCCGCGACTACTGGATCCTGCTGGGGCTCACGGCCACCGCCACGGCGCTGGCGAACTCGCTGTTCCCGCAGTCGTTCGCGTACACCCGGGCACTGTTCGACAGGGACGATCCCGCGCGGGCCGCGTTCGGCGTCAGCCTCATGCGTACCGTGTTCTCGCTGGCCTGGGTGGCCGGGCCGGCGCTGGCCGCGGTGCTGCTCGACGTCGGCGGCTTCCGCCTGGTCTACGGCATGGCCGCCGCCATGTACGCGCTGGCCGCGCTGGTGGCCGCGTTCCGGCTGGAGGAGCTGCCGCTGCCGGCGCGGCCGGTCGCCGGCGATCCGGCCGGCGCGGCACCCGGCCCGCCCGGCCCCTCCCGCCTGCGGCTGGCGCTGACGGCGCTCGCGTTCGTCCTGCTCCAGTGCCCGCTGACGGTCGGCGTGCAGGCGATGCCGCTGTTCATCGACACCGAACTGAACGACGACCCCTCCCGCGCCGGGCTGGTGCTGGGCCTGTGCGCGGCGCTGGAGATCCCGCTGATCCTCGGGCTCGGCGCGCTGACCGCGCGGGTCCGGCTGCGGCTACTGGTCCTGGTCGGCGCCGCCTGCGGGGTCGCCTACTACGCGACCGCCGCGCTGGCGCCGAGCGTGCCGGTCCTGTTGTTCGCGCAGCCGGTGAACGCGCTGTTCATCGCCGCGGTGTCCGGCGTCGGCATCGCCTACGTGCAGGATCTGCTGCCGGGCGAGCCGGGCCGGGCCACCACGCTGTTCACAAACACGTTCCCGATCGGCGCGATGCTCGCCGGGCCGCTGCTCGGGCTCTCCGCGCAGGTCGGCTACCGGTGGGCGTACGCCCTCGCCACCGCCCTGTGCGCGGCCGGGCTGCTGGTGCTGCTGCTGACCCGGCCGCAGGCCCGAGCCGGACCGGTGCCCGTGGGCGGGTGACCCACGGGCACCGGGATCAGCTCGGGGCGGGCGGCCGGCCGGCGGTGGCCCCGATCAGGGACAGCTCCCGAACGAGGTCATCCATGCTCTGCCCGCTGCTCGCCCGCACCAGGCCGAGAGCCAGGTCGGCGAGCAGGTAGAACCCGAGGGTCCGGGCCTGCTCGCCGGGGAACGCGGCGAGCAGATCCTCGGCACCGGCGAGGTCACCCCGGTGCTTGGCCGCGATCACCCCGGCGGCGCGCTGCACCAGTTCCGCCGCCTCGGGGGTGAACCCGCTCACCGGATCAGATCTTCGGCGTCGCGGCGCGGGCGGCGTCGAAGCGTGCGATCACGTCCGACCAGTTCACCAGGTTCCACAGCCGGTCCACGTAGTCCGGACGCACGTTGCGGTACTGCAGGTAGTAGGCGTGCTCCCAGGCGTCGAAGACCAGCAGCGGCGTGGCGCCCTGGCCGACATTGCCGTGGTGGTCGTAGACCTGCTCGACGATCAGTCGCTGCCCCAGCGGCTCCCAGGCGAGCACGCCCCAGCCGGAGCCCTGCACGCTCTTCGTGGCCGCCGACAGCTGGCCGGCGAACGCGTCGAACGAGCCGAAGTGCTCGTCGATCGCCGCGGCCAGGTCGCCGTCCGGGCGGTCAGCGGCGGCGCACCAGCACCACGTGGTCGATCAGCTCGCCGGTCTGGCCGTCCGGGCCGGTGGCGGTACGGCGCGCCGCGCCCAGCCGCTCGACGTCCCAGCCGTCCGGGTCGAGGGCCACGGCGGCCAGGATCTCCTCCGGGTCGGCGAACCGGTGGTGGCCGGTGTCGGGCCCGGCCCACGGCGGCGGCGCGCCGTGCTCGACGACGAGCAGCCGGCCGCCGGGCGCGACCGCCTCGGCCGCCGGGGGCAGCACCTTCTCCCGGGGCAGGACCAGCGGCGACTGGAAGAACTGCGCGGACACCAGGTCGTACCGGCCGGGCAGGAAGCCCTGGGTGAGGTCGTGCCGCACGGTGGTGATCCGCTCCGCCACCCCGGCCCGCTCGGCCTCCACGGCGAGGCGCTCCAGCGCGACCGACGAGATGTCCACGGCGGTGACACGCCAGCCCCGCGACGCCAGCCACACCGCGTCGCCGCCCTCACCGCTGCCGAGGTCGAGCACGGTGCCCGGGGGCAGCGTGCCGGCCACCTCGGCCAGGACCGGGTTCACCCGGCCGCTCCAGATCCGGTCCTGCTGGCCGTACCGCTCGTCCCAGAACCGGGCCGCGTCGGTGTCCGCCGGGCGCTCGTGGTGGTGGTGCCCCGTCATGTCCGCCTCCTCGCCGCCGGGCGTCTCCCGGCCGGCCTCCGCGAATCGTGCGCCGCCGCCGGCCGGACAGCAAGCAACCTTGCCGTTCCGGCAAACGCGGACACCGGACGACCGGGGGGTGGCAGCCGGCCGGACGCCGCGCTACCGTCGGGAGCAGATACCCCCGGGGGTATAAGGTCCGGAAGGAGAACACCCATGCGCGAGGTCGACCTGACCACGTTCGCCACCGCCCACGCGGACGGGGCGACGGTCATCGACGTCCGGGAGACCACCGAATACCTCGGCGGTCACGTCCCCGGCGCCCGTTGTGTGCCGCTCGGTCACCTGGCCACCCAGATGTCGCAGGTGCCCCGCACCGGCAGCGTCTACGTGATCTGCGAGGCCGGCGGGCGCAGCCGGGTCGGCGCGGAGCTGCTCGAACGCGCCGGCGTCGCCGCCCTGTCGGTGAGCGGCGGCACCTCGGCCTGGGTGCGCTCGGGCCGCCCGGTGACAGCCGGCAGCCGGCCGTGACCAGCCGCCCGGAGACGGCGGCCGGTCCGCGTACCGGCTTCCTGCGCCGCCTGTTCGGCCCCCGCGTCGCCCGGGTCTCCCCGGCCGAGGCCGCGGCGCTGTCCGGCTCGGGCGCGCTGCTGCTCGACGTGCGCGAGCCCGCCGAGTGGCGGGCCGGGCACGCGCCGGGCGCCCGGCACATCCCGCTCGGGCAGCTCGCGGACCGGCTGTCCGAGGTGCCGGCGAACCGGCCCGTGGTGACCGTCTGCCGGTCCGGCGCGCGATCGCGGCGGGCGGCCAGGATGCTCGCCGCGGCGGGCCACGAGGTGCACGACCTGACCGGCGGCATGCGGGCGTGGGCGAGCGCCGGGCTGGCGGTACGAGCCAAGGGCGGCCGGCCGGGCCACGTGGCCTGAGCAGACGCCTCATCACCAGGAGAAGGAGCACGCCGATGTTGTTCACCCAGTACTACCTCGACTGCCTGTCCCAGGCCTCGTACCTGATCGCCGACGAGCGCACCGGCCGGGCCCTGCTCGTCGACCCGCGCCGGGACATCGACGAGTACCTCACCGACGCCCGGGCGCACGGCCTGACGATCGAGGGCGTCGTCAACACCCACTTCCACGCCGACTTCCTCGCCGGCCACCTCGAGGTGGCCGCCGCGACCGGGGCGTGGATCGGCTACGGGCACCGGGCCGAGACCGAGTACCCGAGCCGCAAGCTCACCGACGGCGAACGGATCAGCCTCGGCGACGTGACCCTGGAGATCATGGAGACCCCGGGTCACACGCCGGAGTCGATCAGCATCCTGGTCTACGAGCGCGCCGACGACCCGGCCCCGTACGGCGTGCTGACCGGCGACGCGCTGTTCATCGGCGACGTGGGCCGCCCGGACCTGCTCGCCTCGTTCGGCGTGACCGCCGAGGAACTCGGCCGGATGCTCTACGACAGCGTGCAGCGCAAGCTGATGGGCCTGCCCGACGAGGTGCGCGTCTTCCCCGCCCACGGCGCCGGCTCGGCCTGCGGCAAGAACCTGTCCACCGAACGGCAGTCCACCATCGGCGAGCAGCGCCGCACCAACTACGCCTGCGCGCCGATGAGCGAGGAGCGCTTCCTCGCCCTGGTCACCGGCGGGCAGCCGGCCGCGCCCGGCTACTTCGCCTTCGACGCGGTGCTCAACCGCAAGGCGCGTGAGCTGTTCGACCACGCCCGGCCGGCCCGCCCGCTCACCCCGGCCGAGTTCCTGGCCGCCCGGGCCGACGGCGCCGTCGTGGTCGACGCCCGTGACCCGCAGGAGTACGCGACCGGGCACCTGCGCGGCGCGCTCAACGTCCCGGCCGACGGCCGGTTCGCCGAGACCGCCGGCAGTGTCGTCGCACCCGACCGGCCGGTGCTCGTGGTGGCCCCGCAGGACCGGGAGGAGGAGATCGTCGTCCGCCTCGCCCGGATCGGCTTCGACCGGGTCATCGGCTACCTGCGCGAGCCCGAGAGCGCGTTCCTGGAGATGGTCACCGAGATGACCCGGGCCAGCCGGCTCACCGCCACCGAACTGCGCGCGGCCCTCGATCGTCCGGACGCCCCGGTGGTGCTGGACGTGCGCAACGCGGGTGAGCGGGAGCAGGGTGCCGTGGACGGCTCGCTGCACATCCCGCTGGCCGAGCTGACCCGCCGCCTCGACGAGGTGCCGGCCGGCCGGCCCGTCGTGGTGCACTGCGCCGGCGGGTACCGCTCGTCGGTCGCCGCCAGCCTGCTGCGCGACGCCGGTCACTCCGACGTGTCCGACCTGCTCGGCGGGTACGGCGCCTGGCAGGGACTGCACGCCGCCGCCTGACCCGGGCGGTCCGGGCCGGGCGCTCACACGCCCGGCCCGGACCGCCGGATAGTGCCACCAGGATTAGCACTCCCCGCGCATGGGCAGACATTTGTCATCAGGCACACGAACGAGGGAGCTGACGGCATGGCGAAGGGCGACATCGACACCTACCAGCAGGACGGGCAGTGGAAGAACCGCCCGGAGGGCAACGAGCGCGCGACCAGCCGCCACGACACCAAGGCGGAGGCCGAGGCGGCGGGCCGGGAGATGGCCGTCGAACGCGGCACCGAGCACGTGATCAAGAAGCAGGACGGCACGATCGGCGAGAAGAACACGTACCCCCGCGAGCGCGACCCCCGGGACATCCCGGGCTGAGCCGCCAACACCGCACGTCGCAAGACGGCGCCGGACCCGCTCGGGTCCGGCGCCGTTGTCGCATACCCGCCGGTAGTGAGCGCCTGGCTAAAAACTTTTGTTGGGTTCCCACAACGGCCCCCGCTCAGGCTTCGGCGGTTACGACATGGCGCGGCCCGCGCACAGGCGGAAGGGTGAGGCAAGCCGGGGGCACCGCCGCCGCCCGGCGCACCACCGTGGGTCTACCGAAGGGGACGGTCACGTGTTCAGCCGTGTCGCCATCGTCAACCGTGGTGAGGCCGCGATGCGGCTCATCCACGCGGTCCGGGAACTGGCCGCGGAGACCGGCAGCCGGATCGAGACCGTCGCGTTGTACACCGACGTCGACCGTACCGCCACCTTCGTCCGCGAGGCGGACATCGCCTACGACCTCGGCCCCGCGTCGGCCCGCCCGTACCTCGATCTGAAGGTCCTGGAGCGCGCGCTGGTCGACACCGGCGCGGACGCCGCGTGGGTGGGCTGGGGTTTCGTGGCCGAGGACCCGGCGTTCGCCGAGCTGTGCCAGAAGGTCGGCGTGACGTTCGTCGGGCCGAGCCCGGACGCCATGCGCAAGCTCGGCGACAAGATCGGCGCGAAGCTGATCGCCGAGGAGGTGGGCGTGCCGGTCGCGCCGTGGAGCCGCGGCGCGGTGGAGAGCCTGGAGGACGCGCTGCGCGCGGCGGCCTCGATCGGCTACCCGCTGATGCTCAAGGCGACGGCCGGTGGTGGCGGGCGCGGCATCCGGGTGATCCGCAGCGACGCCGAACTGGCCGACGCCTACGAGCGCACCAGCCAGGAGGCGGCGCGGGCGTTCGGCAGCGGCGTGGTGTTCCTGGAGCGCCTGGTCACCGGCGCCCGGCACGTCGAGGTCCAGGTGATCGCCGACGGCCAGGGCACCGCGTGGGCGCTCGGCGTACGGGACTGCTCGGTGCAGCGGCGCAACCAGAAGGTGATCGAGGAGTCGGCGTCGCCGGTGCTGAGCCCGGAGCAGACCGCGGAGCTGAAGGCGTCCGCGGAGCGGCTGGCGGTCGCCGTCGGGTATCGCGGCGCGGCCACTGTGGAGTTCCTCTACCACCCGGGCGACCGGCTGTTCGCGTTCCTGGAGGTGAACACGCGCCTTCAGGTCGAGCACCCGATCACCGAGTCGACCACCGGGTTCGACCTGGTCAAGGCGCAGTTGCACGTGGCCGGCGGCGGACGGCTCACCGGCGGGCCGCCGGCCGAGCGCGGGCACGCGATCGAGGCGCGGCTCAACGCCGAGGACCCGGACCGCGACTTCGCGCCCTCCCCCGGCCGGATCACCCGGCTGGACCTGCCCGCCGGCCCGGGCATCCGGGTCGACACCGGGGTCAGCGAGGGCGACACCATCCCGGCCGACTTCGACTCGATGATCGCGAAGATCATCGCGTACGGCCGGGACCGCGACGAGGCGCTGGGCCGCCTGCGCCGGGCCATGGCGAACACCACTGTGGTCATCGCCGGCGGCGCGACGAACAAGAGCTTCGTGCTCGACCTGCTCGACCAGCCCGAGGTGATCGACGCCAGCGCGGACACCGGCTGGATCGACCGGGTACGCGGCGAGGGCCGCCTGGTCGCGCACCGGCACTCCGCCGTCGCGCTGGCCGCCGCCGCGATCGAGGCGTACGAGGAGGACGAGACCGCCGAGCGGCAGCGGCTGCTGTCCACGGCGGCCGGTGGACGCCCCCAGGTGCAGCACCGCAGCGGCCGGCCGCTGGACCTGAAGCTGCGCGGCGTGACCTACCGGATGCGGGTGGCCCGGGTCGGCGCGCACCGGTTCCGGGTCGGCGTCGAGGTCGGCGGCGACGTCCGCACCGCCGACGTCGAGCTGGACCGCTTCGACCGGCACACCGGCCAGGTCGCCGTCAACGGCGCCCGGTTCCGCCTGCTCACCGACACCCACGGCCCGGTCCACCTGGTCGAGGTGGACGGCGTGACGCACCGGATCAGCCGCGACGAGGGCGGCGTGCTGCGCTCCCCCATGCCGGCGCTCGTGGTCGCCACCCCGCTCGCGGTCGGCGCGGAGGTCGAGGCCGGGGCGCCGGTGCTGGTGCTGGAGGCGATGAAGATGGAGACGGTGCTGCGGGCGCCGTTCCGGGCCCGCCTCAAGGAGTCCTCGGTGGCGGTGGGCACCCAGGTGGAGGCCGGTGCGCCACTGCTGCGCCTGGAGCCGGTCGCCGAGGAGGGCGCCGAGGCCGCCGCCGGCCCGGCCGGGCCGGCGGTGGAGCTGGACCTGCCGGTCGCGCCCGCGGACGTGCCGGCGCGGTCCCGGGCCGCACGCGGCCGGGAGGACCTGTGCGCGCTGATGCTCGGCTACGACGTGGACCCGCACGACGAGCGCCGGGTGCTCGACGACTACCTGGACGCGCGGCGCGCGGCCACCGAGGCCGGGCACCGGCCGCTGGCCGAGGAACTGGACCTGGTCAACGTCTTCGCCGATCTGGCCGAGCTGAGCCGCAACCGGCCCGGCGACGACGCGCCGGGCGGGCACGCGCCCAGCGCCCGCGAGTACTTCCACACCTACCTGCAGAGCCTCGACGTCGAGCGGGCCGGTTGCCCGGAACCGTTCCGGGCCCGCCTGGCCAAGGCGCTCGCCCACTACGGCGTCACCGAGCTGGACCGCTCCCCCGAGCTGGAGGCCGCGGTCTTCCGGATCTTCCTGGCGCAGCAGCGGGCCGCCGCCGACGCCACGGTGATCGCCGCGCTACTGCGCTCCTGGCTGCGCGAGCCGCCGCCGGACGAGGCGCTGCGCGAGCCGGCCGGCCTCACGCTGGAACGCCTCGTCGCGGCCACCCAGGTCCGCTTCCCGGTGGTCGCCGACCTGGCCCGGGGCGTGGTGTTCGCCTGGTTCGCCCAGCCGCTGCTGCGTCGCAACCGGGCCCGCGTCTACGCCCGGGTCCGCTCCCACCTGCGGCACCTCGACGCGCAGCCGGACGCGCCGGACCGCGCCGAGCGGATGGCCGAGATGGTGCGCAGCACCGAGCCGCTGGTCCGGCTGCTCGGCCAGCGTCTGGTCCGCAACGCCCCGGACAACGCGACAATGCTGGAGGTGCTGACCCGCCGTTACTACGGCAACAAGGCGCTCACCGAGGTCACTACGCGCACCGCCGAGGGCTGCACGTTCGTGGTGGCCGGGCGCACCGGGTCGAGCGTGGTCTCGGCCGCCGTACGCTTCGACGCGCTCGGCGACGCGCTGCGCGGCCTGGCCGAGGTGGCCCGGGAGTGCGAGGCGGTCGACGCGGACGTCTACCTGTCCTGGGAGAACCAGCCCGAGGACCTGGGCGCCACCGCCGCCGCGCTGCTGGAGGTGGTGAACGCGCACCCGCTGCCGCAGCAGGTGCGCCGGCTCACCACCACTGTGGCCGGTCGGGCCGGCGCGGTGATGCACCACCACGTCACGTTCCGTCCGGCCGAGGGCGGCGGGATGGCCGAGGAACGGCTGATCCGCGGCCTGCACCCGTACATCGCGCAGCGGATGCAGCTGGAGCGGCTGCGCGAGTTCGACCTGACCCGGCTGCCGTCGCTGGACGAGGAGGTCTACCTGTTCCAGGCGGTCGCCCGGCAGAACCCGGCCGACCAGCGGCTGGTGGCGTTCGCGCAGGTGCGTGACCTGACCGAGCTGCGGGAACAGGACGGCCGCCTGGTGGCGCTGCCGACCACCGAGGACGCGGTGGCGGCCTGCCTCGACTCGATCCGCCGGGCGCAGTCGCGGCGGCCGTCGAAGTCGCGGTTCCCGACCAACCGGATCGTCATCTACGTGTGGCCGCCCAGCGAGCTGACCCGCGAGGAGATGGAACTGATCGCCGGGCGGGTACGCCCGACCACCGTGGGCGCCGAACTGGAGGAGATCCTGTTCATCGCCCGGCAGCGCGACCGCCGTACCGGGGAGCTCACCAAGGTCGGCGTGCGGATCACCTTCGACGTGACCGGGCACGCGCGGCTGACCGTGGGCGAGCCGCCGGCCGAGCCGGTCGAGCCGCTGGACGAGTACCGGCTGAAGGTGCTGCGCGCGGCCGGGCGCAACACCGTCTACCCGTACGAGCTGACCGGCCTGCTGGGCGACTTCGTCGAGCACGACCTGGACGCGGAGAACGAACTGGTGCCGGTGGACCGGCCGAAGGGCCGCAACACCGCGGCGATCGTGGCCGGCGTGGTCACCACGCCCACGCCGCGGCATCCGCAGGGGGTGACCCGGGTGGTGCTGCTCGGCGACCCGACCAAGTCGCTCGGCGCGCTCTCCGAGCCGGAGTGCCGGCGGGTGATCGCCGCGCTGGACCTGGCGCAGCGGATGGGCGTGCCGCTGGAGTGGTACGCGCTGTCCGCCGGCGCCCGGATCTCGATGTCCTCCGGCACGGAGAACATGGACTGGGTGGCCGCGGCGCTCAAGCGCATCGTCGAGTTCACCCAGGACGGCGGTGAGATCAACATCGTGGTGGCGGGCATCAACGTCGGCGCCCAGCCGTACTGGAACGCCGAGGCGACGATGCTCATGCACACCAAGGGCGTGCTGGTCATGACGCCCGACTCGGCGATGGTGCTCACCGGCAAGCAGTCGCTCGACTTCTCCGGCGGTGTCTCCGCCGAGGACAACTTCGGCATCGGCGGCTACGACCGGGTGATGGGCCCGAACGGGCAGGCGCAGTACTGGGCGCCGGACCTGCCGGCCGCGCGGGACGTGCTGATGGCGCACTACGACCACACGTACGTCGCGCCGGGCGAGGCCGCACCGCGCCGGGCCGTCACCATGGACCCGGTGGACCGGGACATCTGCGGCTACCCGCACGCGGTGGCCGGCAGCGACTTCGCCACCGTCGGTGAGATCTTCTCCGCCACGGCGAACCCGGACCGCAAGAAGCCGTTCGACATCCGTACCGTGATGCGGGCCCTCGCCGACCAGGACCACCCGGTGCTGGAGCGGTGGGCCGGGATGGCCGACGCGGAGACCGCTGTGGTGCAGGACGTGCACCTCGGCGGCATCCCGGTGTGCCTGCTCGGCATCGAGTCCCGCTCGGTGCCCCGGCACGGCTTCCCGCCCACCGACGGCCCGGACACCTACACCGCGGGCACGCTGTTCCCGCGCTCGTCGAAGAAGGCCGCGCGGGCGATCAACGCGGCCAGCGGCAACCGGCCGCTGGTCGTGCTGGCCAACCTGTCCGGCTTCGACGGCTCGCCCGAGTCGATGCGCAAGCTGCAACTGGAGTACGGCGCGGAGATCGGCCGGGCGATCGTGAACTTCCGCGGCCCGATCGTGTTCTGCGTGATCTCGCGCTATCACGGCGGCGCGTTCGTGGTCTTCTCCAAGGCGCTCAACCCGGACATGACGGTGCTGGCGATCGAGGGGTCGTTCGCCTCCGTGCTGGGCGGCGCGCCGGCCGCCGCCGTGGTGTTCGCCGGCGAGGTCGCCGCCCGCACCGCTGCCGACGCGCGGGTACGCGACCTGGAGGCCCGGGTCGCCGCCGCGGCCGGCACCGAGAGAGCGACGCTCACGGCCGAGCTGGACGAGCTGCGCGCATCGGTGCGGGCGGAGAAGCTGGGCGAGGTGGCCGCCGAGTTCGACCGGGTGCACAGCATCCAGCGGGCCGTCGAGGTCGGGTCGGTCGACGCGGTGGTCCGCGCAGCCGAGCTGCGTCCCCGCGTCATCGAGGCGATCGAGGCACGGCTGAGCTGACCCCGTCGCACAGCGGGACGGCGGGCGGACCCATGGGGCCGCCCGCCGTTCCGCTTGAGGCGATGTGCGACAGGTCCGGCAATCCGGTAACGGGAACCGTGTTCGTCAGCTCGCCGCGCGGGTCAGGCGGCGCAGCGGTCGCAGGTGCCGAAGATCTCCAGGGTGTGCCCGACGTCGGTGAACCCGTGCCGCGCGGCGACCTGGTCGGCCCACCGCTCCACGGCCGGGCCGGCCACCTCCACGGCCCGGCCGCAGCGGCGGCAGACCAGATGGTGGTGATGGCGGCTCTGGCTGCACCGCCGGTAGAGATGCTCGCCGCCGGGCAGCCGGGCCGAGTCGATCTCGCCGTTGTCGACGAGCATCTGCAGCGTCCGGTAGACGGTGGTGAGGCCGACCTTCGCCTGCCGCTGGACGAGCATCTGGTGCAGTTGCTGCGCGCTGTGGAAGCCGTCCAACTCCCGCAGCAGCGCCAGCACCTCGGCACGCTGACGGGTGTTGCGGGTCGCCCCGGTCGTCGCCTGGGTCACCGTCGCCTCCCTCGTCCGGGCGCCCGCCCGGCACCCTCGGCCGGCCGCGGCCGCACCCGGCGCGCCACGTGACACCCGGAACCATTATGCCTTCCGGGCGCACCGCCGAACCCGGCTCGGCGGACGGCCCACCGGCCGGGTGTGACGTGCCCGACGGCCCCGGCCGGAACTTTCCGTGGCACCGCGCCGACAAACGGTACGAACACCGGATCTTCGAGGGGACGACGTCATGTCCAGCACCACCCGCCGCCGGTTCCTGCGCCCGGCGGCCCTGATCGGCGCCGCCGTGCTGGCCGCGTCGATCACCGCCTGCGGCTCCTCGGGCACCACGTCCGCCGCCTCACCGGCCACCTCGGCGCCGGCCCCGGCGTCGGCGAGCGCCGCGGCGGGTGTGCTCACCGTCCGCGACCCGTGGGTGAAGGCCGCCGACAAGGGCATGACCGCCGCGTTCGCCACGATCGTCAACGACGGCGACACCGACGTCACGATCACCGGGGTGAGCACCGACGTGTCCCGGGCCGAGATCCACGAGATGGCCATGACCGACGGGAAGATGGCGATGCGGCAGAAGCCGGGCGGCGTCGTGGTCGCCGCCCGCTCCCAGGTCGCCCTGGAACCCGGCGGCGACCACCTCATGCTGATGGACCTCACCCGGCCGGTGCGCGCCGGCGACCAGCTCGACGTCACGCTCACCTTCGCCGACGGCCGGACCCAGACGTTCACCGCCGTGGCGAAGCCGTTCACCGGCGCCCAGGAGAGCTACGCGCCCGGGCACGGCGCGAGCCCGGCGTCATGACCGGCACCGGCGCGCCCCCCCGCCGGGTGAGCCGGCGTGGCCTGCTCACCGGCGGCGCGGCGGCCGCCGGGGGCGCGCTGGCCGGCGCCGGCGCCCTCGCCGCCGTCCGTGCCCGCGCTCCCGGGGTACGCCCCGACGACGCCGTCCCGGTGGCCCGGGTGGGCGACGCGGTCGAGCCGTTCCACGGCGCCCGGCAGTCCGGGGTCACCACCGACGCGCAGGCGCACGCGGCGTTCGTCGCGTTCACGCTGCGGCCCGGCACCGACCGGGCGGCGCTCGGCCGGATGCTGCGGCTGCTCTCCGACGACGCCGCCCGGCTCACCCAGGGCCGCCCCGCGCTGGCCGACACCGAGCCGGAGCTGAGCGTGCTGCCGGCCCGGCTGACCGTCACGTTCGGCTTCGGCCCCGGGCTGTACGCCGCCGCCGGGCTCGACGACCGGCGGCCCGCCTCGGTGGCCGAGCTGCCCGCGTTCGGCATCGACCGGCTGCAACCCCGCTGGTCCGGCGGGGACCTGCTGCTGCAGATCTGCGCCGACGATCCGCTCACCGTCGCCCACGCGCAGCGGGTCCTGGTCAAGGACAGCCGGCCGTTCGCCGTCGTCCGCTGGGTGCAGCAGGGCTTCCGGCGGGCCGCCGGGGCCGAGCCGGGGCGTACCCAGCGCAACCTGTTCGGGCAGCTCGACGGCACCGCCAACCCGAAGCCCGGCACGCCCGCCGACACGGCGGTGTGGGTGACCGACGGGCCGGACTGGCTGCGGGACTCGACCACGCTGGTGGTGCGGCGGATCAGCATGAACCTGGAGACCTGGGACCTGCTGGGCCGCGCCGACCGGGAACTCGCCGTCGGACGGCGCCTCGACACCGGCGCGCCGCTGACCGGGCGGGCCGAACACGACGAGCCGGACTTCGCCGCGCTCGGCCCGGACGGGCTCACCGTGATCCCCGACTTCTCGCACCTGACCCGGGCCCGTGTCACCGACGACCGGCAGAAGATCCTGCGCCGGCCCTACAACTACGACGGCGTGCCGACCCCCGAGGGGAACGCTGACAGTGGGCTCGTCTTCGCCGCGTACCAGGCCGACATCGCCCGGCAGTTCCTGCCGATCCAGCGCCGCCTCGCCGAGCGTGACCTGCTCAACGAGTGGACCACCCCGATCGGCTCCGCCGTGTTCGCCGTACCGCCCGGCTGCCCCGAGGGCGGCTGGGTCGGCCGGCAGCTGCTCGGCTGACCACCACAGGAAGGCCCGTCATGCGTACCCGATCCGTCACCGCGCTGCTCGCCGCGACCCTCACCGCGCTGCTGCTGGTCCCGGCCACGCCCGCGGCGGCGCACAACTCGTTGCAGGAGGCTACCCCGGCGCGCGACGCCCGGCTCACCAGCGCGCCGACGCAGGTCACGCTGCGGTTCATGCAGCGGCTGAACCCGGCCTTCACCACCATCACCCTCAGCGACGCCGGCCGGCGCGCGGTGCCCACCGGCGCACCGGCGGTGGACGGCGTCACCGGCACGGTGACGATCGACGAGCCGCTGGTGAACGGCACCTACACCGTCGCCTACCGGGTGGTCTCCCGCGACGGCCACCCGGTCCAGGGCTCGTACCGCTTCACAGTGGCCGACCCGGCCGCGCCCGAGCCGTCGGCTCCCGCGTCAGCGGCGGCTTCCGCGTCGACCGGCGCGGACACCTCGGCCGGCGCGGGCGAGCCGGACGCCTCCGGTACGCGGTCCGGCGACGACGGCCCGCCGGTCGCGCTGCTGGCCGGCGGGGCGGTCGCCGGTCTGCTCGTGGTCACCGGGATCGTGCTGCTGGTCGTGCGCCGGGCGCGCGCTCGTCGCACGGACCACTGACGATCGGACCGTCGGGGGCCGGCCACGGAGGGGCAAGCCGCGGCTCAGCGGGCGGGCGGCGGGCCGACGCTGCGGCGCGGCACCAGCGTCGGGGCGATCGTCTGCCGCAGCGGCCCGGCGCTCTGCGACTCGATCTGGGCCAGGAGCAGGTCCAGGCTCGCCGCTGCCACCGCGTCGAAGTCCGGGCGTACCGTGGTCAGCGGCGGGATGAAGTACGCCGCCTCGGGCACGTCGTCGAACCCCACCACGCTGATGTCGTCGGGGACGCGGCGGCCGTGCTCGTGCAGCGCCCGCAGCACACCGAGCGCCAGGTGGTCGTTGGCGGTGAAGACGGCGGTGACCTCGGGCATCCGGGCCAGCATCTGCCCGCACCGGTAGCCAGCCGCCGCCGACCAGTCGGCATGGACCAGCGGCGGGATCTCGGCGCCGGCCTGCCGCAACGCCTCGCGCCAGCCCTCGATCCGGCCGGCGCTGTCGAACCAGTCCGACGGGCCGGACACGTGCCACACCGTGCGGTGCCCGGCGGCCAGCAGGTGCTCGGTGGCGGCCCGGGCACCGGCGACCTGGTCGACAGTCACCAGTGGGATCGGCCGTCGCGGGTCGCCGTCGACTGTCACCAGCGGCACGTCCTGGGGCAACCGTTCCAGCGCCTCACCGGCGGACTCGACCGGCGCGATCACCACGATGCCGGCGACCCTATGCGCCAGGTGCCGTTCCACTGCCGCCGAGATGGAGCGGTGGTCGAGGTCGCGGACGCTGCCGATGCTCACCGCGAAACCGGCCTCGGCGGCGGTTTGCTCCAACGCGGCGAGCAGCGACGCCGGACCGTAGAGCGTGGTGTTCTGCGCGACCACACCGATCACCTGGGACCGGCCGGTCACCAGCGCGCGGGCCGCGCGGTTGGGCCGGTAGCCGAGTTCGGTGATGGCGGCCTGCACCCGGAGCCGGGTCTGCTCACGCACGTTGGGATGCCCGTTGAGAACCCGGGAGACCGTCTGGTGCGAAACCCCGGCGAGGCGGGCCACGTCCGTCATCGCAGGACCGCGCACGGCCACCTCACTTTCGCCACTGCCCGCGGCCACACCCGGTCGATCTCGACCGGACCGGCCCGGGTGGCGACAGTCTACGCCAGCGGTCCCATCGGTATCGGCACCGTCGATCGACCGTTCCCAGCGTGGCGCGGTGCTATCGCGGAATCGATCGACGGCTCATTCCCTTCCGCTGCGCAGCGGCACGAACGGGCAGCTCGGAGGCGGTGCAATTGGGCCCGGGGTGCGGCTTTTCCGGCGATTGCCGCAGCCGCACCCCGGGCCTTGCAGTTGTGTCAACGCTCGTGAATGGTGACCGTTGTCACGGTGTTGTCAGCGAGAACTGCCGCACCGTCACCGCGCCGCCCAGCGATTGGGTGGCGTAGTTGAAGAAGCCGAACCGGTAGCCCATGAAGAACTGCCACGCGTTGTTGAGCGTCAGCGCGTTGCCGAGCGGTACGAAGTTCACCCCGTCGGTGCTGTAGGAGAACCGCGCCTGCCGGCCCGAACCCGGCCGGATGTCGGCGTTCGCCCGCAACCAGATCCGCCCCCCGGACACCGCCGCACTGGCGATCTCCGTACCGGTGCTCGTGGTGTTCCAGTTCGAGCCCATGGTCAGGCCGTTCGTCATCACCACCCGGGTCGCGCCGTTGTCCCGCCGTACGCCGATCCAGGCCGAGCTGTCCCGCAGCATCGCCAGGCCGGCCCGGTCACCGTCGCGCATGGTCGAGTAGTCCAGCTCGATCGTGCCGGTCGAGGTCGGACCCTGGATGCGGTGGGTGAGCGTGTTGCGGGCCCGGTACAGGTCGTTCGTGACGGTGGCGGTCTGCAGCCGCAGGCCGTTGTTCACCGACCACCTGCTGTTGTCCGGGTTGTGGTTCCACTCGTACTGCGGGCCGAGCGTGGTGCCGGAGAACGTGTCGGTGCCGGTGAGCGGCTTGACCGGACGGGTCGGCAGCGGGTTGGGGTAGCTCGCGCCCCAGGCCCCGTTGACGGTCTGCACCTGCGGCCAGCCGTCGGCGGTCCAGGTGATCGGCGCCAGCGTCGGCATCCGGCCACCGGGGTACGCGTCGGTGAACGCCATGTAGTACCAGGCGCCGGTCTGCGTCTGCACCAGGCCGCCCTGGTGCGGCACGCCACCGCCGGAGATCGGGCCGGGCAGGTTCAGCAGCACCTGCCGCTGCTCGTACGGGCCGAACGGGCCGTTCGTGGACTTCAGCACGTACTGGCCGTTGGCCGGCCGGGTCAGCCAGATGTAGTACGCGCCGTTGCGCTTGTAGAAGCGCGCGCCCTCCAGCGTGCCGATGCTCGACGGCGTCTGGTAGACCTGCTGGGCCCGGACCTGGCTGCGTCCGTCGGCGGAGAGCTGGGCCACGCTGATCGTGCCGTTGCCGTACGCGACGTACATGGTGTCGTTGTCGTCGATCAGCATGCCGGCGTCGTAGTAGCAGTTGGGAATGGTGGTCAGCCGGTTCCACGCGCCGTCCACGGCGGTGGCGGTGTAGATGTGGGTCTGCGCGAAGTCGATGCACCCGGCCCAGTAGAACGTGCGGTTGCTCGGCCGGTAGTTGAGCGTCGACGCCCAGATGCCGTCCACGTACGCCTGCTCGCTGCCGCTCAGGTCGTACTTGGTGCCGAACTCCAGCCGCGGCACCGAGTGCCCGGCGAACTCCCAGTTCACGAGGTCCCAGGAGCGCAGCACCGGCGCGCCCGGCGAGTAGTGCATGGTCGAGGCGGACATGTAGTAGACGTCGCCGACCCGGATGATGTCGACGTCGGCGAAGTCCTGCCAGACGGCCGGGTTGGTGAAGTTGCCGCCCGGGTTGCCCGGGTTGCCGGGGCTGTCGCCGACGCGGACGAGCTGCCACTGCTGGTTCGCGCCGTTCCAGTCGTCGTACTGCACGATGTTGCCGCCGTCGGCGGTGGAGGCGTTCTGCACCTCCATCACCTTGTTCGAGTTCCGGTTGATCAGCCGGACGTACCCGCTGTCGGAGTCGGCCAGCCGGAACTGCTGGTTGTTGCCGCCGTGGTCGGTCCACTGGACCACCGCGGCGCCGTTGGCGGTGGACGCGCCGCTCACGTCCAGCACCTTGCCGGAGTGCCGGGAGCGCAGCCGGTAGTAGCCACCGCCGGAGTCCACGAACTGCCACTGCTGCCAGGCGCCGTCGTTGCGCGTCCACTGGGTGATCCGCGCCCCGTCGTTCGTCGCCTGGTTGTACAGGTCCAGCGCCTTGCCGCTGTTGCGGTTCACCAGCACGTAGTACGCGCTGGTGTCCACTGTGGCCGCCGATACCGGCGCGGGCACGGCGCCCACCACCACACCCCCCACCAGCAGCGCCACCACCCCGGCCAGCAGCCGGGACAGGCGTCCACGTCCACGGGACAGTCGAGCCGTCACCACGATCCTCCTTCGTCGACCGGAGCCCGGGCACGGCGGCACGCGCCGACCACGGCAGCGTTATCGCTAACAGCGAAGCCCACCCAGGCGGAGTCGGATCCCTGGCAACTGCGGCGCAGATCGCGCCCGGAACGGCCCGCGAGCGGTGCCGGTGACCCTATCCATCGACTGTGAGCGATAACATGTCGTTCGTCAAGCCGTAACACGGGGCACCGCCGCGGGCCGGCACGGCCGGCCGGCGAGGGCTCAGAAGCCCCGGGCGAGGCGGTAGTACGCCTGATTCCAGCGCAGCTCGTCGGCGAAGCGGTGCGGGCGCGTCTCGGCGTCGATGACCACCAGCTCGGTCCGGGCCATGTTGGCCAGGTCGCGCAGTTCCTCCATGCCGACGGCCTGGGACAGCACCGTGTGGTGCGGGGCGCCGGCGGTGATCCACGCCTCCGCCGAGCCGGCCAGGTCGGGCTGCGGGCGCCAGACCGCGCGCGCCACCGGCAGCCGGCGCAGCGGCTGCGGCGGCGGCACCACGTCCACCGCGTTGGCGATCAGCCGGAACCGCTCCCCCATGTCCGCCATGCCCAGCACGACGGCCGGGCCGGACGCCGCGTCGAAGACCAGGCGTACCGGGTCCTCCCGCCCGCCGATGCTCAGCGGGTGCACCTCCGCGCTCGGCACGTCGGCGGCGATGCTCGGGCACACCTCCAGCATGTGCGCGCCGAGGATCAGCTCCTGGCCGAACGTCAGATCGTAGGTGTAGTCCTCCATGAACGACGTGCCGCCGGGCACGCCGACGGCCATCGCCTTGAGCGTGTGCACGAGCACGGAGGTCTTCCAGTCCCCCTCACCGCCGAAGCCGTAGCCGTCGGCCATCAGGCGCTGCACCGCGATCCCGGGGAGCTGGCGCAGCCCGCCGAGGTCCTCGAAGTTCGTGGTGAACGCCCGGAACCCGCCGGCCTCCAGGAACGCGCGCAGGCCCAGCTCCTGCCGCGCCGCGTACCGCAGCGAGTCGTGCCGGTCCCCGCCGGGCCGCAGCCCGGCGGCGACCCGGAAGGTGTCGTCGTACTCCTTGACCAGGTCGTCCACCTGCGCGTCCGCCACCTGGTCGACGGCCGCGACGAGGTCGTTCACGCCGTAGGTGTTCACCGAGACGCCGAAGCGCAGCTCCGCCTCGACCTTGTCCCCCTCGGTGACCGCGACGTCGCGCATGTTGTCGCCGAAGCGCGCCAGCCGCAGCGTCCGCACCGCCGACCAGCCGACGGCGGCCCGGGCCCAGGCCGCGACCCGGCCGACGACCCGGGGGTCGGTGACGTGGCCGGCGACGGTCTTGCGGGCCACCCCGAGCCGGGTCTGGACGAACCCGAACTCCCGGTCGCCGTGCGCGGCCTGGTTGAGGTTCATGAAGTCCATGTCGATCTCGTCCCACGGCAGCGCCACGTTCGCCTGCGTGTGCAGGTGCAGCAGCGGCGTCCGCAGCGCGTCCAGCCCGGAGATCCACATCTTGGCCGGGGAGAACGTGTGCATCCAGGCGATCACCCCGACCGCGCCCTGCACGGCGGCGTCCCGGCACACCGCCAGGATGTCCGCGCTGGAGGTGAGGACCGGCTTCCAGACCACGCGTACGGGAATGTCCGGCGACTCGTCCAGGCGCGCGGCGATCTGCCGGGACTGCTCGGCGACCTGCCGCAGGGTGTCCTCGCCGTAGAGGCCCTGGCTGCCGGTGAGGAACCAGACCTCGGGCTGGGGGTGAGTTGCCATGTTGTTGCCTTCCGCGCTAGGAACCGTCACTTGAACCGGATGCCGATGAGGCGCTGGAGGAGGATGAACGCGAAGAGCAGGCCGCCGATCACGATCTTGGTCCACCAGGAGTTGAGGCTGCCGTCGAACGTGATCAGGGTCTGGATCACGCCGAGCACCAGCACACCGAGCACGGTGCCGAAGACGTACCCGGAACCGCCGGTGAGCACGGTGCCGCCGATCACGACCGCGGCGATCACGTCCAGCTCCATCCCGACCGCGATCAGCGGCGCGCCGGAGAGCGTGTAGAACGACAGCAGGATGCCGCCGATGGCCGAGCAGAGCCCGCTGATCGTGTAGACGGCGATCCTGGTCCGCGCCACCGGCAGGCCCATCAGCAGCGCCGACTGCGCGTTGCCGCCGACCGCGTACACGTTGCGGCCGAACCGGGTGTACGCCAGCACGTACGCCGCGATCAGCACCACCGCGAACGCGATCAGCACGCTTATCGACACGAAGTTGCCGGCCGGATCACCGATGCGCTGCTGCGACATCGACGTCCAGAAGCCGTCGGTGATGGAGATGGAGGCGTCACTGATGAACGTGCACATGCCCCGGGCGAAGAACATCCCGGCGAGTGTCACGATGAACGGCTGGATCTCGAAGAAATGGATCGCGCAGCCCATCAGGAAACCGAGCGTCGGGCCGATCAGCAGCGCGATCACCAGCACCAGGACGGCGGGCAGGCCGTCGCGCAGCAGCGCGGCCGACACCATCGCGGTCATCGCGACCACCGAGCCGACGGACAGGTCGATGCCGCCGGTGAGGATCACGAACGTCATGCCGACCGCGACGACGAGCAGGAAGCCGTTGTCGATGAAGACGTTGAAGACGACCTGGACGTTGGAGAAGGCGCGGTACTGGGACACCCCGACGCCGTACATGACCAGCAGCAGCGCGAGCGTGGCCAGCACCGGGACGTGCCGCCGGGGCAGGCTGGGCCGCCAGGAGCGGCCGGAGGTCAACGACGTGCTGCTCATGCCGGCACCTGCTCCTTCTCCCGCTGCGGCGCCGCCGGGCCGGGTTCGGTGCCGCGCCTGCGACGGCGGAACCGGGCGCGGAACGCCGGGGCCTGCACGAGGCAGACGGCGATCACGACGACCGCCTTGAACAGCAGTGACGTCTGCGGCGAGATGTTCATCGCGTACACGGTGGTGGTGAGGGTCTGGATGATCAGCGCGCCGAGGACGGTGCCGCCGAGGGAGAACCGGCCGCCGGCCAGCGATGTGCCGCCGATGACGACGGCCAGGATCGCGTCGAGTTCGATCCACAAACCGGCGGCGTTGCCGTCGGCGCTGGAGACGTTGGCGGTGACCATGAAACCGGCGAGCGCGGCACAGGCGGCGCTGATCACGTAGACGAGGAAGATGATGCGGCGCGACCGGATGCCGGCGAGCCGGCTGGCCTCGGCGTTGCCGCCGACCGACTCGACGATCAGCCCGAGCGCGGTACGGCGGGTGAACGCGGCCACGAGCAGCGCGGCGGCGAGCGCGATCAGGATGGCCAGCGGCAGCGTCAGGAAGTGCCCGAGCCCGATCGCCCGGTACGGACCGGAGTTGATCGTGATGATCTGCCCCTCGGTGACGAGCTGGGCGATGCCCCGCCCGGCCACCATGAGGATCAGCGTGGCGATGATCGGCTGGATGCCGATGACCGCGACCAGCACGCCGTTCCACGCGCCGAGCACGAGCGCGGCGCCGAAGGCCAGCGCCAGCGCGGTGGCCACCGTGGCCGGGCTGCTCTGGTCGGCCGCCCCGCTGATGTGCAGGCAGGCGATGGCGCCGCTGATCGCGCAGAGCGAGCCGACCGACAGGTCGATGCCACCGGTGGCGATGACCAGCGTCATCCCGAGCGCGACCAGGATCAGCGGCGCGCTCAGCCGGAGGATGTCGATCGGTGTGCCGTACAGGTGGCCGTTCTTGACCTCGACGGCGAGGAAGCCGGGACGGTAGACGGTGTTCGCGGCGATCATGACCACGAGCACGAGCGCCGGCCAGAACAGGCGGTGGCCGGTCAGCGGGCGGAGGCGGTCGGCGACGGCGGTCATCGGGTCACCTCCTCCCGGGGCGTTCCACTGGCGATGGTGCGCATGACGCGGTCGGCGTCGAGCGTGTCGTCGTTGTCGAGCTGGGCGACCATCTCGCGGTCGCGCATGACCGCGACCCGGTGGCTCAGGCGCAGCACCTCCTCCAGCTCGGCGGAGATGAACAGCACCGCCATGCCGCCGTCGGAGAGCTGCACGACCAGCTTCTGGATCTCGGCCTTGGCGCCGACGTCGATACCGCGGGTCGGTTCGTCCAGGATGAGCAGGCGCGGTTCGGTGATCAGCCAGCGGGCCAGCAACACCTTCTGCTGGTTGCCACCGGAGAGGTTGCGCACCGGCACTTCCGGGTTGGCCGGACGGATGCTGAGCGCTTCCATGTACCTGCGGACCAGCTCGTCCTGCCTGCGGCGCGGGATCGGGCGCAGCCAGCCGCGCGCGGCCTGCATCGCCAGGATCATGTTCTCCCGGACCGACAGCTCCGGGACGATGCCCTCGGCCCGGCGGTTCTCGGAGCAGAACCCGACGCCGTGCTCGATGGCCTGGATCGGGTTGCGCACCGGCGCCCGGCCGCGGTCGAGCCGGACCTGGCCGTGGTCGGCCCGGTCCGCGCCGAAGATCAGCCGCGCCACCTCGGTCCGGCCGGAGCCGAGCAGGCCGGCCAGGCCGACCACCTCACCGGCGTGGATGCGCAGGCTGAACGGGGCGACCGCGCCGCGCCGGCCGACGCCGGCGGCGTCCACCAGCGGCGCCTTGCCGTCCGGTACGACAGTGGCGCGCTTCTGCTGCTCGTCCAGCCGCTCCAGCACGTCCAGCTCCTGCCCGATCATCTTCTCGACCAGGCTGAACTGCGGCAGCTCCTCGGTGCGGTACTCCCCCACGAGCTGGCCGTTGCGCAGCACCGTGATCCGGTCGGCGATGCCGTAGACCTGGTCGAGGAAGTGGGTGACGAACAGGATCGCGATCCCCTCGTCGCGCAGTTGGCGCATGATCCGGAACAGCTGCGCGACCTCGCCGGCGTCCAGGCTGGACGTCGGCTCGTCCAGGATCAGCACCCGCGCCCGCACGTCGATCGCCCGGGCGATGGCCACCATCTGCTGCACCGCGAGCGAGTACGTGCCGAGCGGCGCGGCGACGTCGAGGTCGAGGTCGAGCCGGACCAGCAGGTCGCGCGCCCGCCGGCGCATCTCGCCCCAGCGCACCGCGCCGAGCCGGCGCGGCTCGCGGCCGATGAAGACGTTCTCCGCCACCGACAGGTTGGTGCAGAGGTTGACCTCCTGGTAGACGGTGCTGACGCCGGCCGCGGCGGCCTGCATCGGCCCGCTGAACGAGACCTGCTCGCCGTCGAGGGTGATGACGCCCGCATCGGTCCCGTAGACGCCTGTCAGCACCTTGATCAGGGTGGACTTGCCGGCGCCGTTCTCACCCATCAGGGCGTGGACCTCGCCCGGGAACAGCCGGAAGTCGACGTCGTGCAGCGCGCGGACCCCGGGGAAGGTCTTGCTGATGCCGGTCATGGTCAGGACCGGACGGTTACCCGTCATCCCATCGGACCTCTTCTAGACGTGGTGGCACGGGGGCCGCCGTCTCGCGACGGCGACCCCCGGGGTGGGTCAGTACTTGCGGTTGGGCAGTGCCTCCTTGGCCTGCTCCTGGGTGAAGGTGGTCTCCTCGGTCTCGATCCGGGCGGGGACCTCCTCGCCGGCCTTGACCTTCTTGGCCAGGTCCATCAGCTGCGGGCCGAGCAGCGGGCTGCACTCGGCGATGAAGTTGAACTTGCCGTCCGCGAGGGCCTGCATGCCGTCCTTCACCGCGTCGACGGTGATGATGGTGATGTCCTTGCCGGGCGTCTTGCCCGCCGCGGTGATCGCCTCGAGCGCGCCCAGGCCCATGTCGTCGTTGTGCGCGAAGAGCACGTCGATCTTCGGGTTGGCCTTGAGGAACTGCTCCATCACCTGCTTGCCGCCGGCGCGGGTGAAGTCACCCGACTGCGAGGCGACGATCTTGAGGTTGGGGTTGGCGGCGATGGCCTCGGCGAAGCCCTTCTTCCGGTCGTTGGCCGGCGCCGAGCCGGTGGTGCCCTGCAGCTCCACGATGTTGACCGGGCCGGACGCCGCCTTCTTCTGCTCCACCAGCCACTCGCCGGCGAGGCGGCCCTCCTTGACGAAGTCCGAGCCGAGGAACGTCTTGTAGAGCGACTTGTCGGCCGAGTCGACCGCGCGGTCGGTCAGGATCACCGGGATCTTGGCGTCCTTGGCCTCCTTGAGCACGGTGTCCCAGCCGGACTCCACCACCGGCGAGAAGGCGATCACGTCGACCTTCTGCTGGATGAAGTTGCGGATCGCCTTGATCTGGTTCTCCTGCTTCTGCTGGGCGTCGTCGAACTTCAGCTCGATGCCCGCCTCGGCAGCCGCCTCCTTGATCGAGGTGGTGTTCGCGGTGCGCCAGCCACTCTCGGCGCCCACCTGGGAGAAGCCCAGGACGATCTTGTCGTTGCCGCTGCCGCTGCCGGAACCGTCGCCGGTGTCGCTGTTGCCGCACGCGGCCATGCTGGCGGCGAGCAGCACGCCGGCGAAGGCCGCGACGACCTTGCGTGCCGTGCTCCTGCTTCTCATCGATTCTCCTCCGGGGTTGGATGTTCCGGGCGCGCGACCGGCGGGGAGCCGGAGCGGCCCGGGTGTGGTGGTGGGGGGTGCGCGGCGCTCCCGGGGTTCAGTGCGCCGGCGGGCGTTGGCCGTACACGTTCTGGTAGCGGTCGTAGAGCGAGTCGATGTCGGCCGGCGCGATCGGCACCGGCTGCCCGAGCGCACGGGCCAGGTGGGCGGTTCTGGCGACGTCCTCGCACATCACGGCCGCCTTGACCGCCGCCCGTGCGTCGCGGCCGATGGTGAAGACGCCGTGGTTGCGCATGAGCACCGCGGGTGAGCGGTGCCCGGACAGCGTGCTGACGATGCCCTTGCCGATGTCGTCGCCGCCGATCAGCGCGAACGGTCCGATCGGGATCTCCCCGCCGAACTCGTCGGCCTGCGCGGTCAGCCAGCACGGGATCGCCTCGCCGCGGGCCGCCCAGGCGGTGGCGTACCCGCTGTGGGTGTGCACGACGCCGCCGACCTCGGGCATCGCGCGGTAGACGTAGGCGTGCGCGGCGGTGTCGCTGGACGGGGCGCCGTCGCCGTCGACCACAGTGCCGCCCAGGTCGCAGACCACCATGGCCTCGGCGGTCAGGTCGTCGTAGTCGACCCCGCTGGGCTTGATGACCATCAGGTCCTGACCGGGTACGCGGGCCGACACGTTGCCGGCGGTCCAGGCCACCAGGTCGTAGCGGGTCAGTTCGCGGTGCAGGCGGGCCACCGTCTCGCGCAGCGCGTCGACCTGGCTGTTCATCCGACCACCTCCAGGGTCGCGGGGGCGCGGTCCGCGGCGGCGTCGGCCGCCGCGTTGCGGATCGCCCGCAGGCGGAGCATCACGTCGTTCGCGCCGCGACCGAAGTGGTCGTGCAGCGCGCGGTACTCGGCGTACAGGGCGTCGTACGCCCGCACGTTCTCCGGTACGGGCCGGTAGACGGCCTCGTCGATGCGCCCCATCGCCGCGGACGCCTCGTGGATCGTCGGGTACGCCCCGGCGGCGACAGCCGCGTGGACGGCCGAGCCGAGCGCCGGGCCCTGGGCGGAGCCGATGATGCTCAGCGGCCGGTTCGTCACGTCGGCGTAGATCTGCATGAGCAGCCGGTTGGAGGTGAGCCCGCCGGCCACCACCAGGTCGTCGACCGGCACGCCGGCCTGCGCGAACGCCTCGACGATCATCCGGGTGCCGTACGCGGTGGCCTCCAGCAGCGCCCGGTAGACGTCCGGCGGCCGGGTGGCGAGCGTCAGCCCGACGACCATGCCGCTGAGGTCGTGGTTGACCAGCAGGGACCGGTTGCCGTTCCACCAGTCCAGCGCCACCAGGCCGTGCGCGCCGACCGGCTGGGCGGCGGCGGCCTCGGTGAGCCGCTCGTGCGAGTCGAACCCGGCCGGGGCGGCGTGGCGGACGAACCAGCCGAAGATGTCCCCCACGCCGCTCTGCCCGGCCTCGAAGCCCCAGGCGCCGGGGCTGATGCCGCCGTCGACCACGCCGCACATGCCCGGCACCTCGGCCGGGTGGGTGCCGTTGAGCACGTGACAGGTGGAGGTGCCCATGATGGCGACCAGCCGGCCCGGGCGCAGCGCCTGGGCGGCGGCGGCCGTGACGTGCGCGTCGACGTTGCCGACCGCTACCGCGATGCCCTCGGGCAGACCGGTCCAGGCGGCGGCGCGGGCGCCGAGCGTGCCGGCCCGCGCGCCCAGCGGCAGCAGCGGACCGTCCAGCTTGGCCACGAAGTCGGTGAAACCGGGATCGAGGGCGGCCAGGTAGTCCGGCGACGGGTACCGGCCGTCCTGCCGGATGCCCTTGTAGCCGGCGGTGCAGACGTTGCGCGTCTCGGCGTCGCAGAGCTGCCACACGATCCAGTCGGCGGCCTCGATGAAGCGCTCGGCCCGCCGGTAGACCTCCGGGTCCTCCTCCAGGATCTGCAGGCCCTTGGCGAACTGCCACTCCGCGGAGATCTTGCCGCCGTAGCGGCCGAGCCACGGCTCGCCGCGTTCGGCCGCCAGCGCGTTGATCCGGTCGGCGTGCGGCTGCGCGGCGTGGTGCTTCCAGAGCTTCACCCAGGCGTGCGGCCGTTCGCGCAGCTCCGGGAGCTCGCACAGCGGTGTGCCGTCGGCGAGCGTGGGAAGCACAGTGCAGGCGGTGAAGTCGGTGCCGATGCCCACCACCCGGGACGGGTCGACGCCGGCTTCGGCGAGCGCCGCCGGCACGGCGTTACGCAGCACCTCGCGGTAGTCGTCCGGGTCCTGCAGGGCCCAGTCCGGGGGCAGTGCCGGGCCGCCGTCGGGTAGCGCGGTCTCGATGACCCCGTGCCGGTACTCGTGCACCGCCGTGCCGAGTTCGGCGCCGTCACGGACGCGGACCACGAGCGCCCGCCCGGACAGCGTGCCGAAATCGACCCCGATCACGTACCGGTCGGACGCGTCCACTTCGCTCATTTGCACCTCCGCCGTGTCACGGGGATAGTGTTAGCGCTCACATATACATCCGTCAAGACACGTCCGGGCAACAGGTGCGTAACGAGGATCGGCTCTTCCGGACACGCCCCGACCGGCCCGGACGGACCGGCGCGGCCACCGCCCAGGGAGATCCACACGGGCGCGCCGCCGGCCCGGTCCCCAGCTCTGGAAAACAGCGATGTTAGCGACAACAATCGATGCCTTCGGAGATCGCCAAGCGGGCGCAGCCGGCACCATGGACCGGAGTGCCGGGGGGGATGCCGTTCGGGCCCTCACGGTGCCGCTCAGCGGCACTTTTCCCGGCCGCGCCACCCGCCTGAGCGGTGGTCGCCGCCGTCGCCGCGGGGGCCTCTGCTATTTACAGGTCTGGATGTCAGCGATAACATTCTCGCCATCCCAGCTTCGTGGCGCCGCCGTCCGGGAAACCCCGGCGCCGCAGCCGGGCGGCGACGTGGACGGCGACCCCGTCGACCGCCGGACCCACCACCCACGAGCGCCCGCCGGTGACCGGCCGGCCCCCTCTCGACTGCCGTGCCGCGTACGCCCGGTGCCCCACGGGCGACGTCGTGCGCTCGGCGGGCCGCTCCCAACCGGACGCCGGCACGGCCGGCGCCCGGCGACCGAGGAGGATCAGTGCGCAGATGGACCCGACGGACGCTCGCCGTCCTGGGCGTCGCGGCGGTGGCGCTCGCCGCCACAGTCACCGGCCAGGCGATGGCCCCGCGCCCCGCCCAGGCGCTGAACAACGGCGTCGCCCGTACCCCGCCGATGGGCTGGAACACCTGGAACACCTTCGGCTGCAACATCAACGAGACCCTCATCCGCCAGACCGCCGACGCGATCGTCAGCAACGGCCTGCGCGACCTCGGATACAAGTACGTCGTCGTGGACGACTGCTGGTTCGACCCGAACCGGGACGCGCAGGGCAACCTCCAGGCGCACCCGCAGCGGTTCCCCAGCGGGATGAAGTCGCTCGGTGACTACCTGCACGCCCGCGGCCTGCTGTTCGGCATCTACCAGGTGCCGCTGGACAAGACCTGCGCCCAGGTCGGCGGCGCGTTCCCCGGCGCCACCGGCAGCCTCAACCACGAGTACCAGGACGCCCGCCAGTTCGCCGCGTGGGGCGTGGACTACCTGAAGTACGACTGGTGCTCCTCCACCGGCACCATAAACGACCAGGTGGCGCGGTTCGGGATCATGCGCGACGCGCTGGCCGCCACCGGCCGGCCGATCGTCTACAGCATCAACCCCAACAGCTACCACGCCAAGACCGGGCCGCAGCGCAACTGGAGCGACGTGGCGAACCTGTGGCGGACCACCGAGGACATCACGAACGCGTGGAACACCGGCCAGACAAACGGCTACCCGATGGGCATCCAGAACATCGTCGACGTCACGGTGCCCCTGGCCGGGTACGCCGGCCCCGGCGGGTTCAACGACCCGGACATGCTCGAAGTCGGCCGGGGCGGGATGAACGACACCGAGATGCGCAGCCACTTCGCGCTCTGGTCGATCCTGGCCTCGCCGCTGATGATGGGCAACGACGTACGTTCGGCGAACGCGGCCACCCTCGCCATCCTGCGCAACGCGAACCTGGTCGCGATCAACCAGGACACGCTCGGCCGCCAGGCGGTCCAGGTCTCCTTCGACGGCACCCGCCGGGTGCTGGCCAAGCCGCTCGCAAACGGCGACGTCGCGGTGGCCCTGTTCAACCAGGGCGGCTCGACCACCACCGTCTCCACCACGGCGGCGGCGGTGGGCAAGAGCGGCAGCTCGTTCACGTTGCGCGACGCGTGGACCGACGCCACGTCCACCAGCACCGGGACGATCTCGGCGAGCGTGCCCGCGCACGGCACGGTGGTCTACCGGGTCAGCGGGGGCGGCACCACCACCCCGCCTCCGGTCCCGACCACGTTCCGGCTGCGCAGCGAGTCGTCCGGCCGGTGCCTCGACGTCGACAACGCCGGCACCGCCAACGGGACCGGAACGCTGATCTGGGACTGCCACACCAACGCCAACCAGCAGTTCACCGCCAACGGGCAGGCGTTGCAGGTGCTCGGCAAGTGCCTGGACGTGCCGACCAGCGCGACGGCCGGCACCCGGGTGCAGATCTGGGACTGCAACGGCGGCACCAACCAGCAGTGGACGTTCAACGGCAACGGCACGGTGAGCAACGTGCGCTTCCCGTCGCTGTGCCTGGACGTCGACAACGCGGGCACTGCGAACGGCACCCGGGTCATCCTCTGGACCTGCCACGGCAACACCAACCAACGGTGGAGCCGGGCGTGAGCGGCTACCGCCGGTGAACGGCGGCCGGCCGGACGAAGGGGCGAGCGTCCGGCCGGCCGTCACCGGGCGCCGGCGGCCCGGCGCTTGTTCCAGATGTCGAATGCCACCGCGACGAGCAGCACCAGGCCCTTCACCACCGACTGGACCGACTGGTCGATGCTCATGAGCTGCATCCCGTTGCTCATCACCGCCATGATCAGGCCACCCACCATGGCGCCGACCACGGTGCCGACGCCACCGGTGACCGCCGCGCCGCCGATGAACGCCGCGGCGATCGCGTCCAGCTCGAACATGTTCCCCGCCGCCGGCTGGGCCCCGTTGGAGCGGGACGAGTAGATCACGCCCGCCACCCCGGACAGGAAGCCCATGTTGACGAAGATCCAGAAGTTGACCCGCTTCACCCGTACGCCGGACAGCATCGCCGCCGGCAGGTTGCCGCCGATCGCGTACACCCGGCGGCCGAACACCGTCCGGCGGGTGAGCAGGCCGTAGACGAGCACGAGCACGGCGAGCACGATCAGCACGATCGGCAGGCCCCGGGCATGGGCGAGCTGCCAGGCGAACCACATGACCACGGCGCCGACCACCACGACCCGCAGGACGAACAGCGGGAACGACTCCACCGGCTGTTCGTGGCGCACCCGGGCGACCCGGGTGCGGAACACGCTCGCGGCGTACCCGACCACCGCGAACGCGCCGATGAACAGCGTGAACGCGTCGTAGCCCTGGCCGCCCAGCAGTCCGTTGAGGAACCCTGCGGCCACCCGCTGGTACTCCTCGGGGAACGGCGACAGCGAGATGTTGTCCAGCACGCGCAGCGTCAGGCCACGGAACAGGAGCATGCCGGCCAGGGTGACGATGAACGCCGGGATGCCGGCGTACGCGACCCAGAGGCCGTGCCACGCGCCGACCGCGACACCCACCGCGAGCGCGGCCAGGACGCCTACCCACCAGGGCAGGCCCTCGCGGATGACGAGCACCGCCGAGACCGCTCCGGTGAGCGCCACCACCGATCCCACCGACAGGTCGATGTGCCCGCCGATGATCACGATGACCATGCCGATCGCGAGCACCAGGATGTAGGAGTACTGCAGGACGATGTTCGTCAGGTTGCCGGGGCTCAGCGAGACGCCGTCGGTGAGGACCGCGAACAGCGCCACGATCACCACCAGGGCGATGTAGATGCCGCTCTGCCGCAGGTTGCCCAGGATCAGCGTGCGCGGGTCACTGGTGCCGGTGTGCAGGGTCGCCGCCGCGCCGGTGTCCGGGGTGGCGATCTTCGTGGCGGGGGGAGGCTTCGTGCTGGTCATCGGACGAGATCCCTGTCCTTGGTCATGAGTTCCATCAGGTTCTCCTGGGTGGCGTCGGCCACCGGCATCTCCCCGGTGATCCGTCCGGCCGCCAGGGTGTAGATGCGGTCGCACATGCCGAGCAGCTCGGGCAGTTCGGAGGAGATGAGCACGACGGCCTTGCCGTCGGCCACCAGCCGGTTGACGATCGTGTAGATCTCGAACTTGGCACCCACGTCGATGCCCCGGGTCGGCTCGTCGAGGATCAGCACGTCCGGGTCGGTGAACAGCCACTTCGCCAGCACGACCTTCTGCTGGTTGCCGCCGGAGAGCTTGCCCACCACCGACATCACCGTCGGCGCCTTGATGTTCATGTCGCGCCGCCCCCGCTCGGCGACCTGGATCTCCCGGTTGCCGTCGATCCAGCCACGGTGGGCCAGCTTGTCGAGCGCGGCGGCGGAGACGTTGCCCCGCACGTCGTCGATCAGGTTGAGGCCGTAGTGCTTGCGGTCCTCGGTGGCGTACGCGATGCCGTTGGCGATGGCCTCGGCCACCGTGCGCGCCCGCACCTCGCGGCCCTTGACGAACAGCTGGCCGCGGATGTCCCGGCCGTACGACCGGCCGAACACGCTCATCGCCAGCTCGGTGCGCCCGGCGCCCATCAGGCCGGCGATGCCGACCACCTCGCCGGCCCGCACGCGCAGCGAGGCCCGGTCGACGACCAGGCGGTCCTGGGTCGGGTGGCGCACCGACCAGTCCTCGATCCGCAGCACCTCCTCGCCGGGCGTCACGCTGCGGGTCGGGTAGAAGGCGGCCAGGTCGCGACCGACCATGCCGCGGATGATCCGGTCCTGGGTGACGGCGCCGTCGGACATGTCCAGCGTCTCGACGGTACGGCCGTCGCGGATCACAGTCGTCGAGTCGGCGACGGCGGTGATCTCGCCGAGCTTGTGCGAGATCATGATGCAGGTGATGCCCTGGTCGCGCAGCCGGCGCAGCAGGTCCAGCAGGTGCGCCGAGTCGACGTCGTTGAGCGCCGCGGTCGGCTCGTCGAGGATCAGCAGCCGGACCCGCTTGGACAGCGCCTTGGCGATCTCCACGAGTTGCTGCTTGCCGACACCGAGCTGGATGACCGGGGTGACCGGGTTCTCGTGCAGCCCGACCGACCGCAGCAACGCCGCGGCCTCCGCGTTCGTCCGGTGCCAGTCGATGAGCCCGCTGCGGCCGCGGCGCTCGTTGCCGAGGAAGATGTTCTCGGCGATCGACAGGTAGGGCACCAGCGCCAGTTCCTGGTGGATGATCACGATGCCGCGGGCCTCGCTGTCCTGGATCCCCCGGAACCCGACCGGCTCGCCGTCGAAGACGATCTGACCGTCGTAGCCGCCCGCCGGATGGACGCCGGACAGCACCTTCATCAGGGTGGACTTGCCGGCGCCGTTCTCACCGCAGATCGCGTGGATCTCGCCGCGCCGTACGGCGAGCGAGACGTCCTGGAGCGCGGTCACCCCGGGGAAGGTCTTCGTGATGCCACGCATCTCGAGGATGTGATCGCTCATGGGTATCCGTCCTGCTCGTGGTCGTGGTGTCCGGAGCGGGCGGGCCCGGGGCGCGGTGGCCGCCGGGCCCGTCGCCGCGGGTCAGCCGGCCCGGCCGGCGGCCACCTCCGCCTCGGTCAGGTAGCCCGAGTCGATGAGGACGGACTTGATGTCCTCCTTGTAGACGGTCTGCACCGGCAGCAGGAAGGCGGGCACGACCTTGACGCCGTTGTTGTACGCCTTGGTCTCGTTGGCCTTCGGCTCCTCCTTGCGCAGGAACGCCTCGGCGGCGATGACCGCCTGCTCGGCCAGCAGGCGGGTGTCCTTGAACACGGTGGAGCTCTGTACGCCGTCGTTGATGAGCTTGACCGAGGCGACCTCGGCGTCCTGGCCGGTCACCACCGGCATCTTCTTCGCGCCGCCGCGGTATCCGGCGTTCTGCAGCGCGGTGATGATGCCGCGGGACAGGCCGTCGAACGGCGACAGCACGCCGTCGACCTTGCTGCCGTCGTTGTAGCTGGAGGTGAGCAGGTCCTCCATCCGCTTCTGCGCGGTCTCCTGCTGCCAGCGCAGGATGGCGGCCTGTTCGATCTTGGTCTGCCCCGACTTGACCTTCAGCGTCCCGGCGTCGAAGTACGGCTTGAGCGTGTCCATCGCGCCGTTGAAGAAGAAGCCGGCGTTGTTGTCGTCGAGCGAGCCGGCGAACAGCTCCACGTTGAACGGGCCGGTCGCGGTGCCCTTGGCGCCGTCCTTGGTGAGCAGGCCGAGCCCGACCAGGAGCGCGTTGGCCTGCGCCACGCCGACCTTGTAGTTGTCGAAGCTGACGTAGAAGCTGACGTTGGGGCTGTTGCGGATGAGCCGGTCGTAGGAGATGACCGGGATCTTCGCCGCCGCGGCGGCCTGGAGCTGGCCGCTGAGGGCGGTGCCGTCGATCGGGGCGATGACCAGCACGTCCGCGCCCTTGGTGATCATCTGGTCGATCTGCTGCGACTGGGTGGGGATGTCGTCCCCGGCGTACTGGAGGTCGACCTTGTAGCCCTTCGCCTGCAGCTTCTCCTTCACCGAGTTGCCGTCGGCGATCCAGCGTTCCGAGGTCTGGGTCGGCATCGAGACGCCGATCGTCAGGTCGCCGGGCTTGGCCGAGCTGGTGTCTCCGCCGCCTCCCGCGCCCTCACCGCTGCAGGCGGTCAGGCTGATCACGAGCGCGGCACCGCTGAGTGCGGCCAGAAGTCGTCTGCGCACGAGCGTCCTCCCTGTCGTGGCGGTCCCTGTGACACAGGTAACCCTCACGGGGAGTGTTAACGCTCACAAGTTGCCCCGTCAACCAATCGCGCGAAATGCGCATGTCTCTTTCTCGTAACAGAGACGACGGTCCAGGTCGGACGGGACACGGGGTGGAGCACCGCGGGGGCGACGGCACGCCGCCCCCGCGGTGACCCGGTTCAGCTGGCGGAGCAGGTGGGCGTCATGCCCGATCCGCTGCCGTTGCCCTGGAAACCGAACTCGGTGCTCTGACCGGCGCCGAGCTGGCCGTTGTAGTCCACGTTCGTGAACCGCACCGTGCCGCTGTTCCCGCTGGCCGTCGCGCTCCAGGTGTTCGTGATGCTCGCGCCGCCCGGCAGCGTCATGCTGACCGTCCAGCCCCGGGTGCCCGACGAGCCCGCCGTCACCTTCACCGTCGCCACGAACCCGCCGGTCCACGAGTTCAGCGTCACCGACGCCGAACATCCGCCCTGACCCGGCGGCGGCGTGGTCGGGTTGTTCGGTGGCGGGGTGGTCGGGTTGTTCGGCGGCGGGGTGGTGGTCGGCGGCGGGTTGTTGGTGCCGGAGTTCAGCGCGTCGAGCACCGCGTTGTACGCCGCCTTCTTGTTGCCCCCGCAGTCGAACAGCAGCGCGTTGTCCGAGCCGCGCCACGAGTCGCAGTCGCGCACGCCCCACACGGTGATGCCGGCGCAGCGCGACACCGCCAGGCAGGCGCGGGTGACGGCGGCGTAGATGTTCGCCTGGTTACCGCCGGTCATCACGTCCAGCTCGGTGATCTGCACCTCGACGCCCAGGTCGGCGAAGCGCTGGAGGTTGGCTTGGTAGTCGCCGGGGATCGTGGTGCCCAGGTGCGACTGGAAGCCGACGCAGTCGATCGGCACGCCGCGCGACTTGAAGTCGCGGACCATGTTGTAGATGCCCGTCGACTTCGCGTTGATGCCGTCGGTGTTGTAGTCGTTGTAGCAGAGCTTCGCGCCCGGGTCGGCCGCGCGGGCCGCCCGGAACGCCGCCTCGATCCAGTCGTTGCCGGTGCGCTGGAGGTTCGAGTCACGGCGACCGCCGCTGCCGCCGTCGGCGAACGCCTCGTTCACCACGTCCCAGGCGTAGATCTGGCCCCGGAAGTGGGTCGCCACCTGGGTGACGTGGTTGATCGCCGCGTTGCGCAGCGCGGTGCCGGACAGGCCCTGCGCCCAGCTCGGCTGCTGCTGGTGCCAGAGCAGGGCGTGCCCGCGCACGCTCATCCCGTTGGCCCTGGCGTGGCTGACCAGCCGGTCACCGCCGGTGTAGGAGAACCGCCCCTGCTGGGGCTCGGTGGCGTCCCACTTCATCTCGTTCTCGGCCACCACGGAGTTGAACTCGCGGTTCAGCACGGTGGTGTACGTGTTGTCGGACAGCTTGCCGGTGGCGACCGCGGCACCGAAGTAGCGGCCCTTCTCGGCCGCCGCCGCGCGCAGCGTGGTGCCGGCGCTCGCGGACGGCGCCAGGGCCACCGCCATCCCGGCGGCGAGCGCGCCAGCCAGGATGCCGGTGGTCAGCAAGGCTCTCTTTCGTCTCATGCGGATTCCTCTTCCGGGGGTTACGCGATGGTGGTGGTGCGACGTCCCGACCCCGCGTCCGGTGGCGGTGTCGGGGTACGACCAGCGCGGCTCGCCCGGTGAGCCTTGCGGTGCTCATGCCCTGCCATCGACTGTGAGCGATAACATCTCCCGGCGTCAACCCCTGCCCTAGGGATAGACGTCCTCGTGCGCCTTGCGGTAGTCGGCGATCTCGTCCATCCGCCCGGCGGCCGCGTACCTCACCCAGGCCGGGTTGCCCAGCAGTGCGCGGCCGAGCGCGACCAGATCGAACTCCCCGTCCGCCAGCCGCGCGGCCAGCCCCGCCACCGACTCCGGTCCGGCCGGGCGCAGGAAGTCCCGCCGCAGCCCCACCGAGCCGACGGTGATCGCCGGCAGGCCGGTGAGGCGCTTGGCCCAGCCGGCCAGGTTCAGCGCCGAGCCGGCGAACGCCGGTTGCCAGAAGCGCCGTTGCGAGGCGTGCAGGACGTCCGCGCCGGCCTCGGCGAACGCGGTGAGGATCTGTGCCAGTTCGGCCGGGGTCTCGGCGATCCGCGCGTCGAACGCACGCTCCTTGAACTGGGAGAACCGCACGATCACCGGCCGGCCCCCCGGGACCCGCGCGCGTACCGCACGCACCACCGCCGCCGGGAACGCCGCCCGCCGGGCCGGTGAGCCACCGAACGCGTCGGTCCGGCGGTTCGTGTACGGCCAGAGGAACTCGTCCAGCAGGTAACCGTGCGCGGCGTGGATCTCGATCGCGTCGAACCCGGCCCGGACCGCCACCTCCGCCGCGTCCGCGTACGCCGCCAGCAGGGCGTCCGCGTCGGCGACGGTCATCGCGTGCGGCACCGGGCGGCCCGGCTCGCGTACTCCCGAGGGGGTCCAGGCCGGACGGCCGTCCACCGGTTCGCGGAGGCTGCCCAGATGCCACAGTTGCGCGGCGATCCGGCCGCCGGCGGCGTGCACCGCCTCGACCACGCCCCGCCAGCCGGCCTCGGCCGCGCCGGCGGTCATCCGGGGCACGGTGTCCTCGTGGCCGGCGCTGGGATGGTCGACGAGCACGCCCTCGGTGACGATCAGGCCGATGCCCGCCGCGGCTCGGCGCCCGTAGTAGTCGGCCATGTGCGCTGTCGGCACGCCACCCGGCGCGCGGTTACGGGTCATCGGCGCCATCACGAAGCGGGACGCCAACGGCAGTCCGGCGACGGTGACCGGCTCCAGCAGCGGCGCCAGCGGCGATGCGGTGTCCAGTGTCGCGTTCATGACCCGACGCTAGGAGTTGACACCGGTGTCAAGGGCAAGCGTTCAGGCGGCCGGTTCCCGGGTGTCCCCGGTCACCGTCATGTCGGCCACCACGTCGTCGAGCACCGCGACGGCGTGCGCGAGCCGCGCCATCTCCGCTGTCATCCGTGCCCGCTCCTCGCGCAGCCGGTCGGTGAGCCACGAGGTGCGGATCTCCGGATCGGTCACGCAGGGCAGCAGCTCGGCCATCCGGCGACTGCTGAGGCCGGCGTCGAACAGCCGCTGGATGAGCCGGACCCGCTCCACCGCCGGCTCGGCGAAGACCCGCTGCCCGCTCGGCGTCCGCAGGGCGGCGAGCAGGCCCTGCTGCTCGTAGTACCGGATGGACCGGGCGCTGACCCCGGTACGCGCCGACAGCTCCCCGATCCGCATCGCGCCTCCCCGCTCGCCGGACCTCCATCATCGAGCATGCCGCGCCGGTCAGGACAGCAGCTCGACGTAGCCGTCGGTGCCGTGCACGCGGATCCGCCCGCCGTCGGGGATCAGCCGGGTCGCGTCCGGCACCGCGACCACCGCGGGCAGGCCGTACTCGCGGGCGATCACCGCGCCGTGCGTCATCAGGCCGCCCACCTCCGTCACCAGGCCGGCGACGGCCACGAACAGCGGCGTCCAGCTCGGATCGGTGTACGCGGTGACGAGGATGTCGCCCGGCTCCAGGTCGGCACCGGCCAGGTCCGCCACGACCCGCGCCCGCCCCTCGACGACGCCGGCCGAGACCGCCAGCCCGGCCAGGGCGCCCGGCGGCACGTCGTCGCGCCGGTACGCGCCGTCGAGCGCCTCGCCCTCGGAGGTGAGCACCCGGGGCGGGGTGAGCGCCTGGTGCGCCCGGAACTCCTCCCGGCGCCGGCGGATCAGCCCGGCGTCCACCCGGCCGGTGGCCGCGACCGCGCGGAACTCGTCGAAGGTCAGGTAGAAGACGTCCTCGGGGTCGGCGAGCACGCCGGCTCGGGTCAGCCGGCCGGCCTCGGCCGTCAGCGCCTGCTTGTAGACGGCGTAGCGGCTCACGATGTCGTACTTCGGGTACTCGCGGTAGCCGGCGAACGTCCGTACCCGCTCGATCATGGCCTGTGCCTCGGCGGCCCTGCGGTCGCCGTCGGGCAGCGCGCGCAGGCGGTCGAGCACCTCCCGGGCCTTGGCCTCGGCCCGCTCCCGGCCGTGGGCGAAGCGGCGCGCGGCGGCGCCCGGGGCGAAGGTGCGGACGTTGTCCAGGATCAGCGGCACGAGCGTGGCGGGCCGCTCGCTCCACCGGGGCCGGCTGATGTCGATCTCCCCGACGCAGCGCATGCCGTACCGGTCGAGGTAGCCGGCGATGGCGTCGCGCGCCCGCGCGCCGCCCGGCAGCTTCGGCAGCTCGTCCAGGAAGTCGTCGCCTGCGGCGTCCCGCAGGAACGCCACCACCTCGGGGTACGCGCGGATCACGTCGGCCACGTCGAGCAGCGCCAGCCCCATCTCCGCGGTGACGTTGCCGGGTGCGGACAGCGTGAGCGTGTCGGTCGCGCCGCGCTCGCCGAGCCACTCCCCCAGCCTGTCGTCGAGCCACCAGGCGGCCTGCATTCCCGCCATGATCACCTGGCCGCTCAGCGGGTCGGTGAGCACCCGCTTGTGTTCGGCGAACGCGCCGGTCAGGAAGTCGAACAGCTCGGTTCCGGATCGGCCGCGGATGTCGCGGCGCAGGGCGGCGACGGACGCCCGGCTGCGCTCGACCAGCGTGGCGACGATCGCCGGGTCGGTGTCGATCGGGGGCGGCGGGCCGCCGGCCGGGCGGTCGGTCGGGGCCGGATCCGGCGCGGCCGGCAGGACGTCGCGGGCGAGGATCGTCTCCAGCGCGTCCCGGGTGAGCGGGTCGGCCCGGCCGATCATGTCCAGGAACGCGGCACGGCCTGCCCGGGTGGCCAGGTGCGGCGTGGCGTCGACGAACAGCCGGCCGCCCGCCTCGTGCATCGGCGCCATGGCGGTGAGCCGCCACATCGACAGGCCCAGCGGCGTCATCGCGTCGGTCATCATCTGCTGGTGGCCGACCGAGAGGTAGACGTGGAACCGCCCGTCAGCGGCGGCCGGCACCGGGTACAGCGTGGTGATCGGCCGGCTCTGGAGGATGTGGATGTCGTCCCCGGTCAGGGCCCACTCGATGTCCTGCGGGCAGCCGAAGCGCGCCTCGATCAGCCGGCCCAGCGCGGCCAGGCGTACCGCCTGGTCGTCGGTCAGCGCGGGCCGGGCCCGCCGCGCCGGATCGACCTCGGTCTCCCGGGTGCCGCCGCCGGGCGCCGCGTGCACCGCCCGGGACTTCGCGCCGATCGTCCTGGCCACCACCGCGCCGTCGCGCACCGTGAAGACGTCCGGGTTCACCAGGCCGGAGACCAGTGCCTCACCGAGACCGAAGCCGGCCTCCACCGAGACCACGGTCCGGTTTCCGGTGACCGGGTCGGCGGTGAACATGATCCCGGACGCGTCCGGAACGACCATCCGCTGCACCACCACCGCCATCTCCACGGCGCGGTCGTCGATGTCGTGCCGCCGCCGGTAGGTCACCGCCCGCTCGGTGAACAGCGAGGCCCAGCAGCGGCCGATGTGCCGCAGCACCTCGGCCGTGCCCACCACGTTCAGGTAGGTGTCCTGCTGGCCCGCGAACGAGGCGGCCGGCAGGTCCTCCGCCGTCGCGCTCGACCGCACGGCGTACGCGGCGTCCGCGCCGAGCCCGGCCAGCGCGGCGGTGACCGCCGCCGCGACCTCGCCGGGCAACGCGGTCCCCTCGACGACGCGGCGGACCTCGGCGGCGGCCGTCCGGATCGCCGCCGGGTCGTCCGCGTCCGCGCGGGCCAGCCGGTCCAGCGGGCCGGCGAGCGCCGGCGTCCGCGCCACGGCCAGCCGGAAGGCGCCGGTCGTGACGCAGAAACCACTGGGTACGCGGACCCCGTCGATCCGCGTCAACGCGCCCAGATGCGCGCCCTTGCCGCCGACCGCGGCGATGCGTGTCTCGTCCACCTCGCGCAGTTCCCACACGTACCGTCCGGCCATGCCGTGCCCCCGTTTCCGCAGCTCGATCCGCGTCGGGCGAGAATTCTGCGGCACCACCCGGGCCTTGCGGCAAGACCCGGGGTGCGATATATGTTGATAGTGGCGAGGAGATCTGTCTCCTTGCCATTCGTTTTGCGCTCCCCACGGACCCCCTGCCCTGACCCGCCGCCTGGTGAGTCAGATCTCCCCACCCCGGGTGGAGTGCCGAGGGCGCGACGGGGCAAGAATCGACCACGAGGCCGCGGGCACGCCGCGGACTGGACGAGCGGGACCGGACGGGGTGGGGGAGACTCGGGCGATGAGCGGCGCTGACACCGACCCGCGTACGCGTGCCGACGTCTTCGCCGTGGACGGTGAGATCGGGCCGGACCTGGCGCGGATCGACTGGTCGGCGCATCCCCTCGGGCCGCCGGACACCTGGCCGCAGAGCCTGCGGACCGCGGTGCGGATCCTGCTGTCCTCCCGGTTCCCGATGTGGATGGCCTGGGGGCCGCAGCTCAGCTTCTTCTGCAACGCCGCCTACCGGCGGGACACTCTGGGCCGCAAGTACCCGTGGGCGCTGGGGCTGCCGGCGAACGAGGTGTGGGCGGAGATCTGGGACGACATCGGCCCGCGCGTCGACACCGTGCTGCGCACCGGCGAGGCCACCTGGGACGAGGGCCTGCTGCTGTTCCTGGAGCGCGCCGGCTACCGGGAGGAGACGTACCACACGTTCTCCTACAGCCCGCTGCGGGACGACGACGGCGGCCTGGTCGGGATGCTCTGCGTGGTCAGCGAGGACACCGAGCGGGTCATCGGTGAGCGGCGGATGGCCACGCTGCGTGACCTCGGCTCGGACCCGAGCGTCATCCGCACCGAGCAGGAGACGCTGGCGTTCGTCAGCCGCCAGTTGGCCCGCAACCCGCAGGACCTGCCGTTCACGCTCACCTACCTGTACGACGACGACGGCGCCCGGCTGGTGGAGGCGACCGGGCTGACGCCGGGTCACCCGGCAGCGCCGGCCGTCCTGTCCCCCGGTGACCCGGCGGCGCCATGGCCGGCCGGCGCTCCGGCCGACGGCGAGTCGGTGCGGGTCGCGCTCGACGGCCCGGCCTTCACGGACCTTCCCGCGGGTGTCTGGGCCGCCGCGCCCACCGAGGCGCTCCTGGTCCCGCTACGGCAGCAGGGCGGGGCGCCGTACGGTTTCCTGGTCGCCGGGCTGAACCGCTACCGGGCGCTGGACGACGGATACCGCGGCTTCGTGGAGCTGACCGCCGGACACCTGGCCACCGGTATCGCCAGCGCGCGCAGCTACCAGGCGCAGCAGCGGCGGGCCGAGGAGCTCGCCGAGCTGGACCGCGCGAAGACCGCGTTCTTCTCCAACATCAGCCACGAGTTCCGCACCCCCCTCACATTGATCATGGGACCGCTGGACGAGCTGCGCGGCCGGTTGCCGGACGCCGACGAACAGGTCCGCGCCGAGCTGGACGTCATCCGCCGCAACGGGCTGCGTCTGGGCAAGCTGGTGAACAGCCTGCTCGACTTCTCCCGGATCGAGGCCGGGCGGATGCAGGCCCGCTACGAACCGGTGGACCTGGCCGCGGTGACCGCCGACCTGGCGAGCGTCTTCCGGTCGGCGATCGAACGGGGCGGTCTGTCCTTCGAGGTCGACTGCCCGCCGCTGCCCGAGCCGGTGCACCTGGACGTCGGCATGTGGGAGAAGGTGGTGCTCAACCTGCTCAGCAACGCGCTGAAGTTCACCTTCGACGGCGCCATCCGGGTGGAGCTGCGCGCCGAGGGCGACGCGGCAGTGCTGCGGATCTCCGACACCGGCATCGGCGTACCCGCCGACGAGATGCCGCGCCTGTTCGAGCGGTTCCACCGCATCGAGAACGCCCGTTCCCGCTCCGACGAGGGCAGCGGGATCGGCCTGGCCCTGGTCAAGGAACTGGTCACGCTGCACGGCGGCGACATCGACGCGCACAGCGCGGTGGGCAGCGGCACCACCTTCACGATCCGGCTGCCGTTCGGCGCCGCCCACCTGCCCGCCGACGCGCTCGCCCCGGCGGGCACCGGCCGGACGCCCGCGTCGGCCGAACCGTTCGTGCAGGAGGCACTGCGCTGGCTGCCCGCCGACCCGGGAGCCGCGCTCGGTGGCGACGATCCGGCCGGCGGGCCGGTCCAGCCGCTGCCCGGCGGGGCGCCGGCCCGCGTCCTGGTGGCCGACGACAACACCGACATGCGGGAGTACCTCACCCGGCTGCTGCGCTCGGCCGGGCACGAGGTGCAGGCCGTCGCCGACGGGCAGGCCGCGCTGGAGGCCGCCCGCGCGCACACCCCGGACCTGGTGGTCAGCGACGTGATGATGCCCCGGCTCGACGGCCTGCAACTGGTCGCCGCGCTGCGCGCCGACCAGCGTACGGCCGGCACCCCGGTGCTGCTGCTGTCCGCCCGCGCCGGTCAGGAGGCCTCGATCGAGGGGCTGGAGGCCGGCGCCGACGACTACCTGGTCAAGCCGTTCCCGGCCGCCGAGCTGCTGGCCCGTGTACGCGCCAACGTGGAGCTGGCCCGGCTGCGCAACCACCACGCCCGCTGGCGTACCGCGCTCGTCGACTCGTTACAGGAGGCGTTCTTCGTCTGCGACGAGGAGGGCGCGGTGATCGAGATCAACGCGGCGTTCACCGGCATCCTCGGCTACGACACCGACGGCCTGCCCTACCCGGCGGTGCACCCGTGGTGGCCGGACCGGGAGGCCGAGCCCGAGGCGCACCGCCAGGTGGCGGAGGCGTTCTCCACGCTCGTCGGGCAGACCCGTGGCACCTACACCGTGCCGGTCACCCATCGCGACGGGCACCGGATCTGGATCTCGGCCGCGTTCAACCAGGTCGACGACCCGGACGGCGGGCGCCGGATGATCGTCGGCACGTTCCGGGACGTCACCGCCGAGCACTACGCGGTGCAGCGGGAGACCGCCCTGGCCGGGCTGAGCATGCGGCTGTCGCAGGCCGAGGACCTCACCGACGCGCTGCACGGGGTGCTGGACGAGCTGCGCAAGCTGTGGCGGGCGGCGGGCGTGCTCACCGCCGTCTTCGGTGACCTGCCCGCCCCCGACGTGACCGCCACCGACCCGGCGGCACGGTGGGAGACGTTGCCGCACGAGCGCCGGCAGGCGTTGCTCGCGCTGCGGGACACGCCGCTGCTGACCCCGGTGGCGACACGTACGCACGGGGCCGGCATCGCCGTCGAACACCCGCACGGCACCATGGCGCTCTGGATCGACCTGGGCGAGAAGCGGCCCTTCACCGAGCAGGACCAGACCCTGCTGGCGCTGCTGGCCGGCCACATCGGCCAGGGACTGCACCGGGTGCACCAGATCGACCAGCAGCGGGAGACCGCGCTGGCCCTGCAGCGGGCGATCCTCGGCCCGGCGCAACTACCCGCCGGTTTCGCGGTGCGGTACTCCCCCGCCGCGATGCCGCTCAAGGTCGGCGGCGACTGGTACGACACAGTGGAACTCCCGGACGGGCGCATCGGCATCGTGGTCGGCGACTGCGTGGGACACGGCCTGCGGGCCGCGACGGTGATGGGGCAGTTGCGCAGCGCCTGCCGGGCGCTGCTGTTGCAGGACCCCAGCCCGGCCGGGACGCTCGTGGCCCTGGACCGGTTCGCCGCGCTGCTGCCGGGTGCGGCCTGCGCCACCGTCTTCTGCGGCGTCCTCGACCCGGCCACCGGCCTGCTGCGCTACTCCAGCGCCGGTCACCCGCCGGCCATCGTGGTCCGCGCCGACGGCACTCCCGAGCTCCTGCAGCACGGCCGGTCCCGGCCGCTGGCCGTACGCGCGGGCCAGGAACGGCCGGAGGCGGAGGCGACGGTGCCGCCGCGCGCCACCCTGATGCTCTACACCGACGGCCTGGTGGAGCGCCGCCGCCAGCCGATCACCACCGGCATCGCCCGCGCGACCGACGCGATCCAGCAGGGCCACCAGGCACCGGTCGAGACCCTGGCCACGGAGATCATGGACCGGCTCACCCCCGACGGCGGCTACCACGACGACGTGGCGCTGCTGCTCTACCGCCACCCCGGGCCGCTGGAACTCGAGTTCCCCGCCGAGTCGACGCGGCTGGCCGAGGTCCGCACCGCGCTGCGGGGCTGGCTGGACCGCTGCGGGCTCGCCCCGGCCCACGCCTACAACATCCTGGTGGCGGCCGGGGAGGCGTGCGCCAACGCGATCGAGCACGGGCACCGCGACGACCCGGGCGGCCGGATCCGGCTACGCGCCGCCGCCACCGCCGGCGGCCTGCGCCTGAGCGTCACCGACAGCGGGCACTGGCGGGACCGGGACCAGCCTCCCGACCCGCACCGCGGCCGGGGACTCGTGCTCATGCGCGCGCTGATGGACAGCATCAGCGTCACCCCCGGGGCCACCGGCACCACAGTCGACATGCAGGCGAGGATCACGCCATGAGCACGTCCCTGACTCTGACCACGAGCGACAGCCCCGACGGCGTACGCGTGCTGACCGCCGTCGGTGAGATCGACATGAGCAACGCGTCCACGTTCGCCGACGCGCTGGCCGAGGCCGTACGCCCCGACGGTGAACCCCTGGTGGTGGACCTCACCAAGGTGGAGTACCTGGACAGCGCCGGGCTGGCCGCGCTGTTCCCGCACGCCGACCGGATCGCGTTGATCGCCGGCCCGCTGCTGGAGCCGCTGCTGACCATCTCCGGGCTGGCCGACCTCACCACGGTCCGCGGCGCCTGACACCCGCACGGGCGTCAGGCGCCGCCCGCGAGGTCAGGCGCCGTGGCGCACGATCACCAGCGGCGAGTGGGCGTGGTGCAGCACCGCGTGGCTGACCGAGCCGAGAAGCAGCCCGCCCAGCGCGCCGCGGCCGTGCGCGCCGACCACGACCAGCTGGGCGTCCTTCGACTCCTCGACCAGCACCCGGGCCGGGGCGCCGGAGATCGACCGCTGCCGCACCGGCACGTCCGGGTAACGCTCGGCCCAGCCGGCGATCGACTCGGCGACGACGCGCCGGGACTCCTCGGCGAGCGCCTCCGGGTCGTACACCAGGGGGAGGATGTCGCCGGGGCCGATCGGAGTGGGGTACAGCCAGGCGTGCACCACGATCAGCGGCGCGCTCCGGCGGTCGGCCTCCTCGTACGCGAATCCGACCGCCGCCGTGGACAGCTCGGAGCCGTCCACACCGACCACGACCGGGCCGTCGGCGCGCGCCTCGCCGCGCGTCACCAGCACCGGGCAGTGCGCGCGGGCCGACACCTGGAGCGTGACCGAGCCGATCAGCAGACCGGCGAATCCGCCCAGGCCGCGGTGGCCGAGCACGACCAGCGCCGCGTCGCGGGACTCGGCGACCAGCACCGCCGCCGGAGCGCCGTCGACCACCACGCCGGTCACCGGTACGTCCGGCGCGACCTTGCGGGCCTCGGCGACCGCCTCGGCGGCGCAGCGCTCGGCCTGGTTGCGCAGGCCGGCGCCGGCCGGCGCACCCGGGGCCGGGGTGAGCGGCGCGCGGGTCAGCGGCCAGATGAACGCGTGGACCACCTGCAGCGGGCGGTTCCGGTCGGCGGCCTCACGGGCGGCCACCCGGACCGCGTCCAGCGAGGCGGCGGAGCCGTCCACACCCACCACGACGGGGGCCTGCGAGTGGAGCGTCATGTCGTCCTCCTTCACTCGTCCTCAGCCTGCCCGTCAGGCGGCCGGCCGGGCAGGGCCCGCGGTCCCGGCGTGGGGGTCGTTGGTCCCGCGAAAGCGGCGGGTCAGACGCAGCACCAGGCCGGGCAGCACACCGATCGCGGCGCAGGCGAGCAGGTCGAGCGCGCTCAGCGGGGACGTGCCGAGCAGCTCGCGCAGCGGCGGCAGCAGCACGCCCGCCACCTGGAGCACAGCGGAGATCGCGACGGCCACCGGCAGCGCGAGGTTGCGTTCGCGCGTGCCCGGGGTGCGGGTCGCGCGGACCGCCAGCGCGACGCCGAGCTGGGCCAGGCCGAGCACCACGAACACCACCGACTGCCACGGCCGGTCCGCCGCGGCGGCCCACACACCGGCGCCGAGCGTCGCCGCGGCGATCAGCGCGCCGGTGAGCAGCACGTCCCGGCCCAGGCCGCCGCCGAGGACCGACTCCTGCGGGGAGCGGGGTGGCCGGCGCAGCGTGCCCGGCTCGGCCGGTTCCGCGCCGAGCGCCACCCCGGGAACGCCGTGGGTGAGCAGGTTGATCCAGAGGATCTGCGCCGGCAGCAGCGGCACCGGCAGGCCGAACAGCGGACCGAGGAGCATCACCGCGATCTCGGCCACGCCACCGGCGAGCGCGTAGCGCAGGAACCGGCGGATGTTGTCGTAGATCCGGCGGCCCTCGCCGATGGCGGTCGCCACGGTGGTCAGGTCGTCGTCGACGAGCACCAGGTCGGATGCCTGCCGGGCCACCTCGGTGCCGCCGCCCATGGCCACTCCGATGTCGGCGCGGCGCAGCGCCGGGGCGTCGTTGACGCCGTCACCTGTCATCGCCACCACGTGGCCCTGGGTCTGGAGACCGGCGATGATGTCGAGCTTCTGCTCCGGCTGGGTCCGCGCGTACACCCGGGTCTCGGGGTGGGCGCGGCCCGGGTCGCCGTCGTCGCCGTTGGCGAGCGGGTCGCCGTCGCGCCAGAGCCCGAGCCGCCCGCCGATGGCGGCGGCGGTCGCCGGGTGGTCGCCGGTGATGAGGACCAGCCGGATGCCGGCCTCCTCGAAACCCGCGGCGATGCCGGGCGCCGCCGCGCGCAGCGGGTCGCCGACCGCGACCAGGCCCAGCGGGCGCAGGCCGGTCGGCCGGGCCGGGTCCGGCAGGGTGTCGGCCACCGCCGAGGCGACCGCGAGCACGCGCAGCCCTTCGGCGGCGAGCCGGTGCGCGGCGTCGGTCAGCTCGGCCAGTTCCCCGGCGTCGGCGTCCACCAGCGGCGCGGCCAGCAGGTTCTCCGGTGCGCCCTTGCAGACCATCAGGTAGCGCCCGTCGCTACGGCGGTGCACTGTGGTCATCCGGCGCAGGTCCTGGTCGAACGGGGCCTCCGCGACCCGGGGCCAGGCGTCGCGGGTGGTGTCCGGGTCCAGACCGCACCGGGCGCCGAACGTGACGAGCGCCGCCTCCAGCGGGTCACCGATGGCGGTCCACTCCGGCCGTTCGTCGGTGGGCGCGCTCACCGTGGCGTCGTTGCAGAGCAGCCCGGCGCGGGCGAGGGCGCGCAGCTCGTCGGGGGCACTCACCGGTTCGCCCCGGTGGTGCACCTCGCCGTCGGGCGCGTAGCCGGTGCCGGTGACGGCGTAGCGGTCGCGGCCGGGGACGACCGCGTACTGCACCGCCATCCGGCCTTCGGTGAGCGTGCCGGTCTTGTCGGAGGCGATCACCGTGACCGAGCCGAGGGTCTCCACCGCGTGCAGGCGGCGGGGGATGGCCCGGCTGCCGGCCATCCGGCGCGCGCCCAGGGCGAGCGCGAGCGTGACGACGGCGGGCAGCGATTCCGGTACGGCCGCCACCACGAGGCTGACCGCGGTGACCGCCATCTGCGTGACCGGCCGCCCGTCGAGCACGCCGATGGCGAAGACCAGCCCGGAGAGCAGCACGGCGGTCAGGCCGAGCACCCGGCCGAGCGAGGAGAGGCGTCGTTGCAGCGGGGTGGGCGCCGGCCGGGTCGCCGCGACCAGGGCGCTGATCCGGCCCAGTGCGCTCGCCGCGCCGGTACGTACCACGGTTCCGGTGGCACGGCCGGTGGTGACCACGGTGCCCGCGCTCGCCTCCTCCCCCGCGACCCGGGCCACCGGCACCGACTCGCCGGTCAGCGCCGACTCGTCCAGGCTGAGGCGTACCGCGTCGGTGAGGCCCAGGTCGGCGGGCACCACGTCGCCCGCCTCCAGCCGGACCAGGTCGCCGCGGACCAGGTCGGCGGCGGGCAGCACGAGGTCGCGGCCGTCGCGTACGACGCGCGCGGTCGGCGCGGCGAGCCGGTCCAGCGCCGCGACCGCCCGGTCGGCGCGTACCTCCTGCACCACGCCGATCGCCGTGTTGATCAGGACGACCAGGACGATCACCGCGGTGTCCGGGTAGTCGCGCAGCAGCGTGGTCACCACTGCGGCGGCCAGCAGGAGCGCCACCAGCGGGTCGGTGAGCTGGCGGAGGACCCGGCCGGCGAGGCCGCGCTTGCGCGGGGCGGCCACGGTGTTCGGCCCGTCGGCGCGCAGCCGGGCGGCCGCCTCGGCGGAGCCGAGCCCGGTCGCGGGGGCCGGAGAGATCTCGGTGGGCGTCGTCGCTGTAGCGGGCCCGCCGTTGATCACCACATCGTCCTCCATGTCGTCGCCGCCCGCGCCGGGCATTACCAGCATGCCGCGCGATTGTCCCCGGTTAGCAGGCCCGAGGGCCCGCCGGGCCCGGGACCAACGGCCCTGCGCGGTACGGGGCAGCGCGGCGCCCGGCTCGTCGGTAATGTCTGCGCGGTGAGCCGGACACTCAGCGCCACCGGGCCGAGACCTCACTCGGGTCACCGGTGGGTCCGCGGCGCGCTCGCGGTGCTTCTGCTCGCGTCGGTCGGCTGCGGGAAGGCGATCGGGGAGCAGAGCGGCGACACACTGGCGCGCGACGCCGCGGCGGTGGAGGCGAAGCAGCTCAACACGGAGTTGGGCCACCGTAACCGGGTGCGCGACGCGGGGTCGATCGCGGCGGCCGAGATCGTCCAGGAGACGGAGGACGCCACGTCGGGCGGCGGTGCGGCAGTCCGGCGGGAGGCGCTGGCCTGGTCCGGCCGCACCGCCGGGGACGAGCGGGCCACCGTCGACGTGCGGTTCGTGGTGACGGTGCCCGAGCAGCCGGCGGTGTCGATCGGCGGCGCGAGCAACACCGCCGGTGAGGCCGTCCGCTGCTACCGCTACGAGTTCCAGCTCTACCGCTACACGACGTACCACGAGATCGGCTGCCCGAGCGGCGCTGCTCCCCCGCCGCCCACTGCCGCGCCGGTGCCGCGCCTGCCCGAGGACGGGCGGAAGCGGCTGACAGCGGTGCTGCGCGACGCCACCCCCGCCACGCTCGCCGCAGCGGTGCGGGCGGCCTTCCCGCAGGAGTGGATCACGGTCGACACGACTGTGCACGAGGGCGCGCTCGTCGCCGCCGTCGGCGTACCGGCCGAACGGGACTGCCTGCTGCTCGTCCGCACGCCCGCCGGGAAGATCGACTCTCCCGGGTACGACCGGATCTGGCTGGAACCGGGCGAGACCGGCTGCAAGACGGGCCTGTACGTCTCACCGCCGCGCTGAGCACGTGCCGGTTTGCCGCGCGACGGCCGGGGCACCTGACGGGCATGACGGATCCGGAGCAGTCCCAGCGGCAGCAGGAGGGCGCGCTCGAGCGCGGGCAGGTGTTCCAGGACGCGGAGGGGCGGCGCACCCGGGATCCGGGCGCCGGGGCGGAGAACGCCGAGAGCGAGGCCGACCGCAACGCCGAGCACCTGGCACGCGGCGAGGTCGGCCCGGGCGTCCCGGAGGACTGACACCCCGACCCGGATGTCAATGTAGCGTTGACGGGTGCCCCTGGGGAGCCTGTCCGAGATGGCCGCGGCCCGGGTCGCGCTGGACGACCGCGAGCTGGACCTGATCGACCGGGCCCGCCACGACGGCGCCACCTGGGCCGAGATCGCGCAGGCGCTGGGCCTGGCCAGCCGGCAGGCCGCCGAGCAGCGCCGGCAACGCCTCGTGGCGGCCCGCCGTGCCCGGCTGAGCCGGCTCGACCCGGCCGGCTCCCCCGATCTGCCCGCGCTCCGGGCAGGCGTCACCGACCTGCACCGCTGGATCGACGCGGACCGTGCGTGGGACGGCCGCTTCCCCCGCGCGGCACTGACCCGCCGCACCTGCGCGCTCGCGCTCGACGCCGCCGCCGGGCCACTGCACACGCTGGCCGCACACCTCGCCGACGACCTGGCCGGCGCCGGGCAGCGGCTGCCCGGCCCGGCACGCGACGCGGCCCGGCGCATCACCACCGCACTGTCAACCTTTCGTTGACATGCGATCGACACATTGCCTCGTCATGGCTCAACTCGGAAGGATGTGAGTCCATCGGACTCAACCTTTCGGGGGATCCATGCGTCGCAACGCCGTCCTGTTCGTGGCCGTCTCACTGCTGTCCGGCCTCGGCGGCAGCGCCATGGCGCTGGTCTCCGGCATCTGGATCCTGGACCTCACCGGTTCCACCGGGCTCGCCGCCCTGGCCGGTCTCTGCGTCTACGCCCCGACACTGGCCGGACCGTGGCTCGGCGGCCTGCTCGACCGGGCGCCCCGGCGCCCCCTGGTGATCGGCGTCGACCTCGCGCTGGCCGCCGCGCTGCTGAGCCTGCTGGCGGTCCGCGGGCCCGGCCAGGCGTGGCTGATCTACGCCGTCTCGCTCGCCTACGGCGTCGGCTACGTGCTCGTCGACGCCGGCGAGACCGCGCTGCTGCCCGCCGCGCTCCCGCCGGCCCGGCTGGCCGACGTCAACGGCTGGCGGTCGAGCGCGCAGGAGGGCATGAAGCTGGTGGCGCCGCTGGCCGGGGCGGGTCTGTACGCGTGGCAGGGCGGGCACGTCGTCGCGGTGCTCGCCGCCGTCGTACCGGTGCTCGTGGCCGCCCTGTACGGCGCGTTACGCCTGACGCGGACGGCACCCGTTCCCCCGCCCGCGCGCCCGGTGGGAGTGCGGGACGGGCTCGCCGCGCTCCTGGCCCGGCGGGCGGTACGCGTGCCGGTGGCGCTCGCGGCGGTGTCCATCGCGATGTCCGGTTTCACCACCGCGGCGCTGTACGACGTGGTGGTGACGGACCTGGCGCTGCCGGCGACCTTTCTCGGCGCGCTGGCGAGCGCGCAGGGCGGGGGCTCGCTGCTCGCCGGGCTGGTCGTCGGCCGGCTCGTCCGCCGCCACGGCGAGATCACGGTCGGGGTCGCCGGCGCCGTCCTGTTCGCCGCCGGCTGCCTGGGACGCTGCCTGCCGTGGTGGCCGGGCACGCTCACCGCCTCGGTGGTGATCGGCGTCGGTCTGCCGTGGACGCTCGTCGCGGCGGTCACCGCCGTGCAGACGTACACGCCGCAGGCGATGCTCGGGCGGGTCGCCGCAAGCGCGAACACGGCGATGTTCGGCCCGATCACACTCGCCATCCCGCTCGGGTCGGCGGCGGTCGCCGTCGGCGGCCGGCCGCCACTGGTGCTCGCCGCAGTGGTGTGCCTGGCCGCGGCGCTGGTCGTTCGCGGCCGCCTGACCGCGCGGATGCGGCCCGTCCCCCAGGGGTGAGGGGACGGGCCGCACGATCGTCAGCGCCAGGTGTCGCTGACGGCCCGGGTGCCGCCGGCCGGCGTGGTGAGCGTCCGGTTCGCGCCGGACTCCCAGGTCACCGTGCCGTCCGGGTTCTTCTTGACGTACTTGTACTCGACCGCGGTGTTGGCGGGCAGGTCGACGGTGGCCCGCCACACGGGGTAGGCGGCCGACGAGAGCGCGACCGCGCTGGCCGGGTTCCAGCCGCCGAGCGCCGGGATGTTGCCGACCACGAACACGTTCTGCCCGTAGACGGTGGTCGCGGTGACGGCGAACGTGGTGGCGACAGCCGTGCTGACGGTGTCGCCGCGGAACGTCTCGCTCACCGCGGCCGTGCCGCCGGCCGGCGTGGTGAGCGTCCGGTTCGCGCCGGACTCCCAGGTGGCGGCACCGGAGGCGGTCAGCTTGACGAACTTGTACTCCAGCGCGGTGGACCGGGGCAGGTCGACGGTGGCGCGGTAGGTGCCGCCGCCCTGCGCGGTGAGCTTGACGCCGCGCGCGGGCGTCCACGAGCCCAGCTCGGGGATGCCGCCGACGACGTACACGTCCTGGCCGGCGGCCAGGTTCGCGGTGACGGTGAACGTGGTGGCGATCCGGTCACTCGGGCTGACCGTGGGGGACGCGGTCGGCGAGGCCGTCGGCGACGCGGTCGGAGAAGTGGTCGGGGAGGCCGTCGGGGACGGGTTCGCGCCCGGCCGGGCGTTCACGTGGATCGCGACCGCGTCGTTGGCCGGGATCGTCACCGTCGCCCGGCCGCCGGAGACGGTCACCGTGGAGCCGGTGCAGCCGCTGCCGGTGGCGACGCCGGAGATGACGTCGCAGTACCGGCCGTCGGCGAGCTCGGTGACGAAGGTGGCGGTGGTGGCGGAGCCGGAGTCGTTGATGCCGATCCACGCCCGGTCGCCCCGGTGGAAGCCGATCACGTTGCTGCTCACAGTGGTGAAGTCCGAGACGGTCTTCACCTGGCGGGCGGTGTTGGCCCAGCCCACCATGCCCTTGACGCCGGTGCTGCGGCTCAGGCAGGTCCAGGCGGTGCCGCAGACCGTGTCGGTGACCCGTCCGGTGCCGTCGTGCGGCGGGGACTGGTTGCGGTTGGACCAGGTGAAGCTGTCGTAGACCGACGGCTTGCCGTGCGGATAGGCAAGCGCGAAGTAGTTGGCCAGCACGTAGTCGGTGCCGTTCTTGTACGACAGCACCACGCCGTCGCGCTCCAGGTCATGGTTGGTGACCATGGCGAAGACGTTCGCGCCGGGCGCGTCGAGGTTCCAGCTCGGCACGTTCGCCAGCGCCGAGACGGAGCCCTGGAACGCCGAGCGGATGCCCTTGGCGTACGCGAAGTCGAGCACGTCGCCGTTGCCGATGTACGCGCGGGCCTGCAACGCCGGGTTGCTCGCCCCGTCGAAGATCTCCTGCGCGACGTACGGACGCCGGCCCTCGGCGGCCGTGTTGTTCAGCTTGCCGAGGATGGCCGCGAAGTCGTCCTTGCGGATGTGCTTGACCGCGTCGACCCGGAAGCCGTCGACGCCGAGCCCGATCAGGTCGTTGAGGTAGCCGGCGATCTTGTTGCGGACCGCTTCCTTCTCGGTGTACAGGTCGGACAGCGACAGCAACTCGCAGCTCGTGACCTGGGCCTCGTTGTTCCAGTCGCTGATCGCGCCGCCGGTCGGGCAGTTGTCACCGGGGCGGTGGAAGTCGCCGGCGCCGTACGGCACGGCCGGGTAGCTGTAGCCGGAGAACTCGGTGCCGGCGTAGCCGCGCGTACCGGCCGGGTTGTTGGTGCCGGCCATGTGGTTGACCACCGCGTCGACGTAGACGCGGACACCCGCGTTGTGGCACGCGGTGACCATGGCGGCGAACTGCTGGCGGTTGCCGAACCGGCTGTCCAGCTTGTACGACACCGGCTGGTACACCTCGTACCAGGGGTACGCGCCGTCGGCGCTGGCCGGCAGCTTCACCGACTCCTGCGGCGGCGCCACCTGCACCGCGCCGTAGCCGGCCGGTCCGAGGTGGTCGGTGCAGGCGGCGGCGACCGAGGTCCAGTTCCATTCCCAGAGGTTGGCGGTCACCTCGCTGTCGTTGAGGACGACGGCTGCGCGGGCGGGGGTCGGGGTGGTGGTGGCAGCGGCGACGGCGACAGTGCCGCCGGCCGCGACGAGCGCGGCGGCGAGCAGCAGGCGACCGGCGCGGCCACGGGGGTGTGGCCTGGCGGATGGCATGGTCGGGGGACCTCTTCCGTGGGGTCGAAAGGGTGAGCGGGGGGTGGGGCGGCCGTCCCGGGTAGCGAACACCATGCGCCATCCATGAAAGTCTTTGCAAGAGCTTGCGGCAAAGCTTTCGAAACCAGCAGGCAACACGAATGGGGCCGGATTTACGTTCACCAGCGGCGATCCACGCTGGACAGCGCGGCCGGACATCGGAGGAGCTTCCCGATGCGCGGGAGGGGTTGGCTCACTTCGCGGGACGACCGCAACTTCCGAACAGATTTTCCAGCGTTTGCGGGGCGCCCGACACCCCGCCGGACACGGACGAGCCCCGGCCCGTCGCGGCGCGACGGGCCGGGGCTCGCTCAGATGTGGCGGATCAGGCCAGGTCGAAGCGGTCCAGCTCCATGACCTTCGTCCAGGCGGCGACGAAGTCGCGGACGAACTTCTCCCGCGCGTCGTCGCTGGCGTAGACCTCGGCGAGCGCCCGCAGCTGCGAGTTGGAGCCGAAGATGAGGTCGACAGCGGTGGCGGTCCACTTCACCTGGTCGGTCGCCAGGTCCCGGATCTCGTACACGTGCTCCTCGGACTCCGCGGCCTTCCACCGGGTGCCCGGGGACAGCAGGTTGACGAAGAAGTCGTTCGTGAGCACTCCGGGCCGGTCGGTGAGCACGCCGTGCGCGGCGCCACCGACGTTGTTGCCGAGCGCGCGCAGGCCGCCGACCAGGACGGTCATCTCCGGCGCGGTCAGGTTCAGCATGTACGCGCGGTCGATGAGCAGCACCTCCGGCTGGGTCTTCTCGCCCGGCCGCAGGTAGTTGCGGAACCCGTCGGCGCGCGGCTCCATCACCCGGAACGACTCGACGTCGGTCTGCTCCTGCGTGGCGTCGGTGCGGCCCGGGTGGAACGGCACCGTCACCTCGACACCGGCGTCGCGCGCCGCCTGCTCGACAGCGGCCGAACCGGCCAGCACGATCAGGTCCGCGAGCGAGATCCGGGCGCCACCGGCGGCGTTGAACTCCTGCTGGATGCCCTCCAGGGTGGACAGCACGGTGGCGAGCTGCTCGGGCTGGTTGACCTCCCAGTTGCGCTGCGGCTCGAGCCGGATCCGCGCGCCGTTGGCGCCACCGCGCTTGTCGGTGGAGCGGTAGCTGGCGGCCGACGCCCAGGCGGTGGAGACCAGCTGGGCGGTGGTGAGGCCGGACTCCAGCACCTTTGCCTTGAGCGCGGCGACGTCGGCGTCGTTCACCAGCTCGTGCTCGACAGCCGGCACCGGGTCCTGCCAGAGCTGGGCCTCCGGCACCCACGGGCCGAGGAAACGGCTGACCGGGCCCATGTCACGGTGCAGCAGCTTGTACCAGGCCTTGGCGAACGCCAGCGCGAACTCGTCCGGGTTCTCCAGGAAGCGGCGGGAGATCTTCTCGTACGCCGGGTCGACGCGCAGCGACAGGTCAGTCGTCAGCATGGTCGGCTTGTGCTTCTTGGACGGGTCGTGGGCGTCCGGGATGATCGCCTCGGCGTCCTTGGCGACCCACTGCTTCGCGCCGCCGGGGCTGGTGGTCAGCTCCCACTCGTAGCCGAAGAGGATCTCGAAGAACCGGTTGCTCCACTCGGTCGGGCGGTCGGTCCAGGTCACCTCGAGACCGCTGGTGATCGTGTCGCCGCCCTTGCCCTCGCCGTACGTGCTCAGCCAGCCGAGGCCCTGGGCCTCCAGCGGCGCGGCCTCCGGCTCGGGGCCGACGTGCCGGTCGGCGGGGCCGGCGCCGTGGGTCTTGCCGAAGGTGTGGCCACCGGCGATCAGCGCGACGGTCTCCTCGTCGTTCATCGCCATCCGGCGGAACGTCTCGCGGATGAAGTGCGCCGCCGCCAGCGGGTCGGCGTTGCCGCGCGGGCCCTCGGGGTTGACGTAGATCAGACCCATCTCGGTCGCGCCGACGCCGGCCACCATCTCCTTCTCGGAGGAGTAGCGCTCGTCGCCCAGCCAGGCGTCCTCGGGGCCCCAGAAGATCTCCTCCGGCTCCCAGACGTCCTCACGGCCGAAGCCGAAGCCGAAGGTCTTGAAGCCCATCGCCTCTAGCGACACGTTGCCGGCGAGCACCAGCAGGTCGGCCCAGGAGATCTTCTGGCCGTACTTCTGCTTGACCGGCCAGAGCAGGCGGCGGGCCTTGTCCAGGTTGGCGTTGTCCGGCCAGCTGTTCAGCGGAGCGAACCGCTGCCCGCCGTCGCCGGCGCCACCGCGGCCGTCCTCGATCCGGTAGGTGCCGGCGGCGTGCCAGCTCATCCGGATCATCAGGCCGCCGTAGTGGCCGAAGTCGGCCGGCCACCAGTCCTGCGAGGTGGTGAGCACCTCGGTGATGTCCCGCTTGAGCGCCTCGACGTCGAGCTTGGCGAACTCCCTGGCGTAGCTGAACTCCGGCCCCAGCGGGTTGCCCTTGTCCGCGTGGGCGTGCAGCACCGACAGGTCGAGCTGGTTGGGCCACCAGTCGCGGTTGCTACGCGGACGACCGCCGGTCTTCGGGGTCGGCGAGTCGATCGCCGGGTTCTCGCTCTCGCTGCCGTGCGCGGTCACGGAGTCGTGCGCGACCGGGCAGCCGGCCGCCTCCTTGGCGTCCACGCCCTGCGGGCTGACGGGCCGGTTGTCCTGGGTGTCGCTCATCTGCTTCCTTCCGAACTGCGGATCACTGGGCGGTGCGGTCGGCCGCGCAGCCGGGGCAGGTGCCCCAGTAGACGACCTCCGCCTCGTCCACCACGAAGCCGTGGTCGTCGGAGGCGGTGAGACAGGGGGCGCGGCCGACGGCGCACTCGACGTCGGCGATGGCGCCGCAGGAACGGCACACGACGTGGTGGTGGTTGTCTCCCACCCGCGATTCGTAGCGCGCCGTGGCGCCGGCCGGCTGGATGCGCCGGATCAGCCCGGCATCGGTGAGTGCCCGCAGCACATCGTAAACCGCCTGGTGGGAGACGGTGGGCTGCTCGGCGCGGACCAGTGCGATCACGGTGTCGGTGTCGACGTGCGGGTGGTCACGCAGCGCGGCCAGCACCGCCAGGCGGGGCCGGGTCACCCGCAACGAGACCGCCCGGAGCTGCGTCTCGAAGTCGGCCGTCATACGACGACCTTAGTCCGGTCTTTTGGAATGAATCAAGTTTTTGCCGAGGTGTGTCGGCTGTCACATGACCGCGCTTCGGGCACGCGAAACGGGGGTGCCGCGCCAGGCGCGGCACCCCCTCCCCGGAAGAAGGTTCAGGCGGCGGAGCAGCTCGCCGTCGGCGTGTTGCTGTTGCCGTTCTTGTAGAGCGTGATGCCGAAGTTGTTGCCGTTGCCGTTCGGGCGCGCGGTGAGCGTGCCGCTGGTGCCGCTGACCGACGCGTTCCAGCTGTTCTGCAGGCTCTGGCCACCCTGGGTCTGGATGTTGACCACCCAGTTGCTGGTGCCGCTGACCGAGAAGGTCACGTTGAACCGGTCGCCCCACTCCTCGGCCCGGCTGACGCTGACCGTGCAGCCACCGTTGTTCGGCGGCGGGGTGGTCGGGTTGCCACCGCTGGTCCCGCCGATCGTGATGTTGGAGTTGCCGCTGCTCTGGTAGCCCTCGGTGGCCAGGATCTGGTAGTCGTGCGTACCGAGGTTCATGCCGTAGCGGGACCAGGCGTCGAAGTGGTTGCCGGCGGTGATGGTGCCGCCCACGCGCTTCGACTGCCGGACGCTCCAGTACTGGTAGAACGTCCGGGTGCCCTCGATCGACGGGGCGTTGACCCGCTGGGTCCGGTAGATGTCGTACGTGCCGCCGTCGGAGGACACCGAGCCCATGTAGCCGCTGCCCGGCGGGCGCCAGCTACCCCAGCTGTCGACGATGTAGTACTCGACCAGCGGGTTGCGCGTCCACCCGTAGAGCGTCAGGTACGCGTTGCCGGACGGGTTGAAGCTGCCGGAGTAGCTGACCGTGCGGCGCGAGCCCGGGTTCCAGCCCTTGCCGGCGACGAAGTTGTTGATATTGCTCCACTGGGTGCTGTACTGACCGCCGTTGCCCATGGTCATGGAGACGTTGCCACTGTCTTTCCAGAAGGAATAGAAGTAGCCGTTGTTGGTGCCTGTCGAGTTCGACGTGACGGTGGTGTCGGCGTAGGCCGGACCCGACGTGACCGCCGTCGCCCCGGCGGCGATCAGCGCCACGGCGCAGGCGCCGCCGAGGACCATCCTGAGGCGTCCGCGCCTGCGGATGCCCGTACGGACGGGGGCGTCTTTCATGGACGGGTTTCCTCCCTGTGACGGCTGGCGGGCGGCCAGCCGGGTGGCGCGAGCCGCGTGCGCTCGCCCGCCCGCGGACGGCGGGACCGGGGCGACAGCCGCGCCACGGCGGTGGTGGGACATCGACGTCAATCGAGATACGCCGATGGCCACAGTATTGGAGCCCTGGTTCATCCTGTCAACAAGTTCCGGAAATGTTGTGGTAACCGCAGCCCGGGCCCTGAACGGGCGTTACGGCAGCCGGAAAGGGCGTCCGATCAGCGCCTACGGAGGGGGCAGCGGGCCGCCAACCGGGGGCGAACCGGTGTCGGTTTCCGAAACTTTCGGATCCGTTCCGGATCACCGTCGCCGCACCCGGGCCGCCCCGTCGGAGTGTCCACATTGACGGCCCCGCCGGCCGGTCGGTTCAATGGCGGCCGGATCGGAGCCGGACCGATTCCGGCCGGGTGAACCGAGGACGTCGCACACCCGTCCGGCGTACGCCATCACCGGAAGGACCGCCTGTGACCCCCGATGCCCCCGGCCCGCGCTCCCGGCCGCGCCGGATCCCGCGCGGCGTCGTCGCCGCCGGAGCCGCCGGCCTGGCGGCGCTGAGCCTGGTGGTCGCCGCCCTCGGCTGGAACGTCGCCACCGCCCGCGACGACGCGCCGGCCGGCCGGACCGTCACCGCCGAGCAGCTCACCGCCATCCGGGCCGCGAGCCGGTCCTGCCCCGTGCTGACCCCGGCGCGGCTGGCCGGCCAGTTGATGGCCGAGTCGGGTCTGGACGGACGGGCCGAGCGGACCGCGTCCGGCGGGCGGGGCCTGGCCGGACTGGACGACGAGCGGTGGCGGGCCTGGGCACCGTGGCCGGACGCGCAGCGCACGGACGCCGGCGCCAACGTCCTCGCGCTGGCGCACCACATGTGCGACCTGACCGGGCAGCTGCGCGCGGCGGCCGTGCCCGGCGACCCGTGGCGGCTGTCGCTGGCCGCCTTCCACACCGGCTTCGACGAGGTCCGGTCCGCCGCCGGGGTGCCGGCGGCGGCGACCGGGTACGTCGACGAGGCGACCCGGTACGCCGCGCACTACGGCCGGCTGGCCGGCTTCACCGAGTCCGGTCCGGCGGGCGAGGGCGATCGGCGGCAGCCGAAGGCGGTCCCCGCCGCGTACGTCCGCCTGGTGGTGCGGGCCGGCTCGGTGTGCCCGCAGGTGCCGCCGGCCGCGGTCGCCGCCCAGCTGATGGCCTCCTCCGGCTTCGACCCGAACCTGCTCGGCGACGACGGCCGCAAGGGCATCGCCCAGTTCCGGCCCGACGTGTGGCGTGCCCACGGGCCGGCCGGCGCCTCGCCGTGGGATCCGCAGGCGGCCGTGCCGGCGGCCGGCGCCACGCTCTGCGCGCTGCGCCGGGAACTGGCCGCGCTCGACGGCGACCCGGACCTGCTGGCGCTGGCGGCGTACCGCAACGGGACCGACGCCGTGCGCCACACCGGTGGCGACTTCGACGCCGGCACGCAGGCGTTCCTGCGCACGGTCCGGGAGTTCACCGACTTCTACGCCCTCGACGGCCGGCTGCGCGGCACGACGCCGGGCTCCGCCACGCCCACTCCTGGCACGCGTACGCCGAAGCCGTCGTCGTCCCCGTCCACGCGCCCCTCCACGCCGTCACCGGCGGCGGGCCGTCCGGACGAGCCGGAGAAGCCGGCCGCACCGGCCCGCCCGGCCGGGGCGAAGCAACTCGTCGGCAAGGAGACCGGCCTGTGCGCCAGCGGCGGCAGCGGAGACGGCGTACGCGTCGTGCTGCGGCAGTGCCGGGAGGAGCGCCTGCAGTGGTGGACGTTCGCGTCCGACGGCAGCGTCCGGGTCGACGGCGGCCTCTGCCTGGACGTGGCCTGGGGCGAGAAGCGCGACGGCGTGCCGGTGCAGACCGCGTGGTGCAGCGGCAACCCGGCCCAGAAGTGGGAGTGGATCGAGAGTCAGGGGCGGCGTTCGCTGTTCAACCGGGCGACCGACCGCTGCCTGGACGTCGACGGGCACGCCGCGGGCGCCCCGCTGAACGCCTGGACCTGCGTGTTCAACGTGAAGCAGACCTGGTCGCTGCGCTAGCGGTGCGGCCGGGCCGCCAGCCGGACCGGATCAGGGGGTCGTGGCCAGGAAAACCCCGAACACCCCGCAGCAGACCAGGCCGACGACGGCCAGCGTGACCAGCAGGAAGCTGTAGTTGGACCACAGGCCGAACCGGGTGACGTCGGTGCCGTACCCGTCGTAGACCCGGTTGCGCCACCCGCCGAAGCGGAACGAGAGGTGGTGCGCCGCCCCCGGCTGGACCGCGAGCGCCGTGGTGATGAGCGGGACACCCATGAAGTCGGTGTACCGGACGTCGTGCGACCCGGCCGGGACCGCCACGTGCCACGTCCCCTCGCCGGGAATCGCGACCAGCTGCCGGTCGATCTTGAAGCGGCTGGTCACCGGCGCGGGGATCATGTACGGCCCGCGGTTCACCGAGACGACGAGCACGCCGCAGCCGGGCGGCGGGGCGATCGGGTGCGGGTAGGCGATCAGCGGGCTGACGCCGCCGGGCATCGGCGGGTACGGCTGCGAGGGGAGGTAGGACACGGCCAGATTCTGGCACGGCCCCGCCAACCGTCGATCTTCGCCTGACGGCCCGTGGCACCGGGCGCGCGGGCGCGGTGCCGGCGTGACGGGCGCGGTTACGCTGCCGTCCATGCGGGACGTCGTCCGGGTCTGGATCGTCGCCGTCGCGGTGCCGGCGGACGAGCTGGCCCGCTACCGGGCGGTGCTCGACGCGGACGAGCGGCGCCGGGCCGCGCGGCTGGACACCGAGGCGCTGCGGCACCGGTTCACCGTCGCGCACGGCGCGCTGCGTCTCCTGGCCGGGCGGGCCACCGGCGCGGCACCGGCGACGCTGGCCTGGCGGCCGGGCCGGTACGGCAAACCGGCGCTGACCGGGCCGTGGGACGGCCTGCACACGAGCCTGTCGTACTCCGGCGATCTCGTGGCGGTCGCGTTGAGCGAGGGCCGGCCGGTGGGGGTGGACATCCAGCACGTCGCGCCGGGCGGGGATCCGGTGTCCGCGTCCCTGCGTCTCTTCCATCCGCAGGAGGCACGGCACGTCGCCGCCGGGGCCGACCACGCCGACCGGGCGCTGCGGTTCACCCGGCTGTGGGCCCGCAAGGAGGCGGCCGTCAAGGCGGCCGGGGGCCGGCTGTGGCCCAATCTCGGCATGCCGGTGCACCGGGGCGACGTGGTCGAGTGCGTCGAGCCGGCCGGCCCGCACCGGCTCGCCGACCTGCCCGCGCCCGCCGGGGTCGCGGTGGCTGTGGCGCTGGCCGGCGACGGGCCGTACGCCGTCGAGCGCCACTGCGGCGCCGGCGGGTGACGGTCGCGGTCAGCCCGCGGTGGCGCCGCACCCGTCCTCGCCGACACCGGCGAGCATGTCGGTGGTGGTGTGCGCCCGGATGCCGGGCGGCACCGGGTCGGCGAACCGCGCGACGACCGCGCGGACGTGGGTCTCGGCGGGCTCGGCCAGGCCGTCGTAGACGGCCACGAACACGTCCCGGGCCGCCCGGCGCGGCCACCCGGCCGGGAGCAGTTCCAGCGGCAGCCGCGGGTCGAGGGTGGGAAACCGCCGGTACGTGTCCATCACCTCGGTCCGCGCCCGCACGGCGGTGGCGCCGTCGACTGTGGCCAGACGTGACACCAGCGGGCTCCACCGGCGCAGGAACGCCTCGTACCGTCCGCTTATCGCGTCGACGTCCCAGGCGTCGACTGGGGCACGCTGGCCGATCGTGTCCAGCGCGTCCTGCCGACCCCGGAACACGGTGACCGCGCCGAGGGCGAGCTGGGCGAGCCGGGCCCGCGCGGGCGCGGCGAGCTCGTACGGCGAGATCCACAGCCCGTCGTAGAGCGGCGCGAAACCGAGCCAGCGCAACTGGCCGCGCAGCGCCCGGCGCTGCGCGCCGTGGTCCTGCGGCAGCGAGAAGGCGACGATGGTCCAGCAGCCGTCCCACGCCTGCACGTCGGTCGTGGAGGCGATGATCCAGTTCCCGCCGGCGGACAGGTACTCGGCGGCGGAGCGGCTGAGCCGGTAGAAGCTGTTGCGGCCCTGCCGGCTGCCCTCCAGGACACCGCGGCGGGCCAGCCGGCTGATCGCGGTACGGGCGCCGGCGCTCGTCACGCCGGCCTCGCCGAGCAGGGCGACGATCGCCGCGGACGGCAGGGCGGCCCGGGTTCGCAGCGTGTAGTCGGCGAGCAGGGTCACCGCGACGCTCTGCGGCGACGTGCCCGCCTGCCGCCGGGGCAGCCGCGCCGCGGGCCCCTCGTCCGGGTAGATCTCCTCGATGTCGAACGGGTCTGCCACGCGCGCTCCGGGCTCGGCTCAGGGACGGTGCACCGACTGTAGACGAACGCCGCCGCAGCTCATCGGAGTGCATCGATTGACACTTCAGCGTCCGGCGGGAACACTATGTGCCACACGACGGAGCCGGGCCGGGCGAGACACGTCAGTGGGCGAGACGCGGCAACCGCGGCGGTCCGGGCCGCCGACGCGGCGCGTACCCGCCCGTCACCGCCCGCACAGGGCGATCGAAGGAGATTCCGTGAGAATCAGAGCCAAGATGGTGGTGGCCCTGGCCGCGTCGCTGGCGGCGGCCGGCCTGGTGCTCCCCACCGTCCAACCCGCGTACGCGGCGTCGCTGGCCGAGGTGACCAGCTTCGGCGACAACCCCGGCCGGATGCGCATGCACGTCTACGTGCCGGACAACCGCCCGACCCGGCCGGCCACAGTGGTGGCCATGCACGGCTGCGGCGGATCCGGCCCCGGCTTCTACTCCGGCAGCGAGTTCGCCGGCCTGGCCGACCGGTACGGGTTCATCGTCATCTACCCCAGCGCCACCCAGCAGGCCGGCTTCGGCAACTGCTTCGACACCTGGTCCGACGCGGCCAAGCGCCGCGGCGGCGGCAGCGACCCGGTGTCGATCATCTCGATGATCCGCTACGTCCAGCAGCAGTACGGCGCGGACCCGGACCGGGTCTACGCCACCGGAAGCTCGTCCGGCGGCATGATGACCAACCACATGCTGGCGCTCTACCCGGACGTCTTCAAGGCCGGCGCGGCGTTCATGGGCGTGCCGTTCAACTGCTTCGCCGGCGCCGCCGACTATCCCCCCGGCTCCAGCCAGTGCACCGGCGGGAACATGAACCGCACCCCGCAGCAGTGGGGTGACGCGGTCCGCCAGGCGTACCCCGGCTACACCGGGCCCCGTCCCCGGGTGCAGTTGTGGCACGGCACCAACGACACGCTGGTGCCGTACTCGCTGCTCCAGGAGACGATCGAGCAGTGGACGAACGTGTTCGGGCTCAGCCAGACGCCCACGTCCACCGACACACCGCAGTCCGGCTGGAACCGGCGCCGCTACGCGGACAGCACCGGCACGGTCCAGGTCGAGGCGTACAGCATCCAGGGCGCCGGGCACAGCCTGCCGTCCGCCGGCATGGCCGCTGCCGCCGTGGCGTTCTTCGGCCTGACCACCACGCCCGGCCCGACCACGCCGCCGCCCGGCCCCACCACGCCCCCGCCCGGACCGACCACTCCCCCGCCGGGCCCGACCACCCCGCCGCCGGGTCCGACCACGCCCCCGCCCGGCACCGGCGCCTGCTCGGTGAGCATCGAGCTGAACGCCTGGAACAACGGGCTGACCGAGAACATCACCATCACCAACACCGGCTCGACCACGGTGAACGGCTGGTCGCTGACGTTCACGCTGCCCGGCGGCCAGACCATCACCTCGGGCTGGAACGCGTCCTACTCCCCCTCCTCGGGTCAGGTGACCGCGCGCAACGTCGGGTACAACGCGGTCATCCCGGCTCGCGGCTCGACCAGCATCGGGTTCCAGGCCACGCACACCGGCAACACCGGCCGGCCCGGCTCGTTCAGCCTCAACGGCGCGCCCTGCACGCTCGCCTGACCGGCGCTCCACACTCCGGCGTTCTTCCCACGGCGCCGGGGACGGCCCCGCGACCCGAGAGGTCGCGGGGCCGTCATCTACTCGGCCGGTGGCGCCGGTTCCGGCTCCCCGCCGCGACTGATCCGCAGGGTCAACACGTCGGTGCGTACAGTGATGTGGCCGTGGAACAGCGGTGCGCCGCCCGTCCCGTAACCGACCTGGGTCGCGGTGACCAGCGGGTGTCCGATCGCCACGCCGAGCCGCTCGGTGGCCTCCTCGTCGGCGAGCACCGCGGAGAGTTCGATCTCCGCCCGCCGCACCGGCATGCCGGTCGCGCTGGCCAGAAACTCGAACAGGTCCAGGTCGATGCTGAGCAACCCGGACGGGTCGAGGTCGCGGCCGTCGAAGCGCAGCGGCAGGTGGTCACGGATCCAGGCCGCCGGTACCCCGTCCACGGCGAAGAGCCGGTCGACCCGCCACACCGGCGAGTCCGGTTCCAGCCCGAGCACGCGGGCGCAGTCGGTCGGGCACTTCGCCCGGCTGACCCCCGCGTCCTGAAGCGTCGGACGGTGGCCCGAGGCGGTGATCCGGTCCCGAAGCGCGGTGACGTCCCCGATGGACACCGGCACCCGTTCGGCGTCGTCGTGCACGAAGGTGCCGATCCCCCAGGTCCGGGTCACCACCCCCTCGGCGACGAGTTGCCCCAGCACCTCGCGTACGGTCGCGCGACTGACCTCCAGACGCTCGGCCAGGTCCCGCTCGTTGGGCAGCTTCTCCCCCGACCGGAACTCGCTGCCGATCAACTGCCGAAGCCGGCCGTGCGCTGCCTGTAGCGCGGTCTCCCGCCGAGCCATCCGCCCTCACCTCATCACTGCCCGCCGCCGCGTCGGCGTACGGAGTGTAGTTCGTCCGCGTGCGCTCAGCCGATCACCGGGGCGGCCTCACCAGACCTGCTCCAGCACCCGGATGGTGTTGCCGCCGATCACCTTGGCGATCTCGTCGTCGGAGTAGTCGTGCGCCACCAGCCAGCCCACGATGTTCCCGAACGCCTCACCCGGATTCTCCAGTCCGGACACGTACTCCACCCGGGGGTGCTGCGGACGGTTGCCGGCGTCGTGGGCGTAGTTGCCGGCGTAGGTGTCGTGCACGCCCACGTGGTCGCCGAACATGGTGTCCGGGCCGAACGTGACATGGTCGATGCCGACCAGGTCCACGCAGTAGGTGAAGTGGTCCATCACCGACTCGATCGAGTGGCGCTGGTGCGCCTCGGAGAGAGTGGTGTGCGGGGCGGCCTCGATGCCGATCACGCCACCCCGCTCGGCACAGGCCCGGATCACCTCGTCCGGCTTCATCCGCGAGGTGTTCCAGACCGAGCGGGCACCGGCGTGGGTGATGAACACCGGCACCCGGCTGGCCTCGATCACATCCAGGCAGGTCTGGTCGCCGGAGTGCGAGATGTCGATGGCGATGCCGAGCTTGTTCATCCGGTCCACCGCCCGCCGGCCGAAGTGCGTCAACCCACCGTCGTGCTTCTCCGACAGGCCCCCACCGAGCATGTTCGCCTGGCTGTACGCGATGCCGAGCTGGCGTACGCCGAAGCCGTAGAGGATGTCGATCCGGTCCAGCTCGTTCTCGATCGGGCTGCTGCACTCCAGGCCCGCGACCAGGGCCAGCCGGCCGTCCCGCTTCGCGGCGTGGATGTCGTCCAGGGACGTGGCCAGGAAGACGTGGTCCTGCTTGTAGAGGTCACTCATCCGCATCCCGAGGGCGTAGACGAGGTCGTTCCACTTCCAGCCGTTCTCGCTCGTCACACAGGAGGCGCCGGCCATGAAGTTGTCGAAGACGGCGGTCAGGCCGGAGCGCGCCAGCCCTTCGTATCCGGTGCGCTGGCGGGCCGTGCGGTTGTAGGCCCGCAGCTCACTGACGTCGGCCGGCAGGACAACCGGATGCTCGTGCAGCGAGATGGCGGCGTGCTCGGTGAGCAGCCGCGTCACCCGCGCCCGCTGGACGTCGGTCAGGCCGAGGTCGTGCTCCGGCACCCGGCCGATCTCCTCGGCCAACGTGAACACCCGGTAGTCCGAGTGCGGCTCCAGGTACGAGTACGACCTGTGGCCCTTGTACCGGGGTGCGGGTTCTTGCAGCAAGACGCTTCTCCTTTGGCGATCGCCGGCCGTCACGCGGCCAGCGGGAAGTGGCAGGCAACCGGATGCGGCCCGGCGGCCAGCGTCGGCTCGGTGCTGGCACAGGCGTCGGTCGCCTGCCAGCAGCGGGTCCGGAAACGGCAGCCGGAGGGCGGATCGACCGGGCTGGGCGGGTCGCCGGCCAGCAGGATGCGCTGCCGCTGCCGCCGGCCGGCCGGGTCCGGCACCGGCACGGCCGACAGCAGCGCCCGGGTGTACGGGTGCCGGGGCGACTCGTAGAGGCTGGTCTCCGGGCCGGTCTCCACGAGCTTGCCCAGGTACATCACGGCGACCCGGTCGGAGATGTGGCGCACCACGGACAGGTCGTGGGCGATGAAGACGTACGCGACGCCGAGTTCCTCCTGGAGCCGCTCCAGGAGGTTGACCACCTGCGCCTGGACCGACACGTCCAGTGCGGAGACGGGCTCGTCGCAGACGATCACGTCGGGGTTCAACGCGAGCGCCCGGGCGATGCCGATGCGCTGACGCTGCCCGCCGGAGAACTGGTGCGGGTAGCGGTCCAGGTGCAGGCCGGGGTCGAGACCGACCAGGTCGAGCAGCTCCTTGATCCGCTCGACCCGGCGCCGGCGGTCAAGCACGTCCGGATGGATCTCGAACGGCTGGAGCAGGATCTCCCGGATCGTGCGGCGGGGGTTCAACGAGGTGTACGGGTCTTGAAGCACGATCTGGATCCGCCGGCGCAGGGCCCGCAGCTCCCGTCCCCTGGCCTGGTGCACCACTGACGTGCCGAAGCGCACCGCGCCGGAGGTGGGCTGCTCCAGCCCGACGAGCATGCGGGCCAGCGTGCTCTTGCCGCAGCCGGACTCGCCCACCACGCCGAGCGTCTCGCCCCGGCGCAGGTCGAAGGAGACGCCGTCGACGGCTTTGACCACGCCGCCGGAGGCGAACGGGACCCGCCCTTTGAGCGGGAAGTGCTTGACCAGGTTCTCGACCCGCAGCACGACCTCATCGGCGGGTGGCATCGAGCACCTCCTCGTGGTGGTGACAGGCGCTGGCCCGGTCGGCCGGCAGCGCCCGCAGCGGCGGCAAGACGACCCGGCACTCGTCGGTGGCCCGGTGACAACGCAGGTGGAACGGGCAGCCGGCGGGGAGCCGAGCCGGGTTGGGCGGAGCTCCGGGAATCGCGTAGAGCTGCTCGTCGCGCCGGTCCACCCGGGGCATCGAGTTGAGCAGCCCTTCGGTGTAGGGGTGCGCCGGACCGGCGAAGATCTGCTCGACGGTGCCCCGTTCGACGATCCGGCCGGCGTACATCACCGCCACGTCGTCGGCGACCTCGGCGACCACCCCCAGATCGTGGGTGATCAGCAGCAGGCCCATTCCGCTGTCCCGCTGGATCTCCGCGAGCAACTCCATCACCTGGGCCTGCACCGTCACGTCCAGCGCGGTGGTGGGCTCGTCCGCGATCAGCAGGTCCGGTTCCAGGGCGATCGCCAACGCGATCATGATGCGCTGGCGCATGCCGCCGGAGAACTGGTGCGGGTAGTCCCGGATCCGGTCCTTGGCCGCCGGGATCCGCACCCGGTCGACCAGTTCGACGGCGCGGCGCCGGGCGTCGGCCCGGGACATGCCCCGCCGGACCCGCAGCACCTCCACGATCTGGTGTCCGACGGTGAAGACCGGGTTGAGCGCGGCCATCGCGTCCTGGAAGACCATCCCGATCTCTTCGCCACTGACCCGCTCCCGCTGCTTGCGTGGCAGGGTCAGCAGCTCCCGGCCCCGCAGCTGGACCGAGCCGGTGACCGTCGCCGGCGGCACGTCGAGGATGCCCGTCACCGCCTGCGCGGTGACGCTCTTGCCGGAGCCGGACTCACCGAGGATGGCAAGGGTCTGGCCCGACTCGACCCGCAGCGACACCCCGTTCACCGCGTTCACCGGGCCGGTCGGGCCCGGGAACGCGACCCGCAGGTCGGCGATCTCCAGCAGGCTCATCGGAGCACTCCGGCCCGGCTGAGGAAGTCCCGCACCACCTGCTGGAACCGCTCCGGCTCCTCCAGCTGCGGCGAGTGGCCGGAGGACTCGAATACCACCAGCTCGCCGTGGGGCACCAGGTCCGCGATGACCTGAGAGGCGGCCACCGGCGTACGCCAGTCGTGCCGGCCCACGGTCACCAGGGTCGGGCACGTGATCGACGGCAGCTTCGGCTTCAGGTCGTAGCGGGGCATGTTCTGCCCGAAGGCGGCGTTGTGGGTGCGGTAGTGGAACCGGGTGGCGGCCAAACGCGCCTCGTCCTTGGCCGGGTCGTGCCGGTGGTCGTAGAGCGGCAGGATCGCTCGCCAGTACTCGCGCAACTGCTCGTTGCTCTCGAACCGGCCGGTGCCGATCCGGTCGATGACCCACTCCGGGATCACCGAACGGTCCGTGTTGCGGGCCCGCTCCACCGCCAGGTGGTCGTGCGCGGTGTCCGCGGCGGTGTCGCGCAGCACCAGCGCGGAGACCCGGTCCGGGTGGGCGATGGCGTACTCCATGGCGATGAACCCGCCGTACGAGCCGCCGGCCATGACGATGGTCTCGTAGCCGAAGTGCGCGCGGATGGCGTCCACGTCGGCCACCCACTGCTCGTGGGTGAACGGTCCGTCGTCGCTGGACTCGCCGGAGCCGCGGGCGTCGAAGACGATGACCCGCATCCGGTCGGCGAACGGGCCGAACGACCGCTTCGGCTCCTGGCGGGAACCGAGGCCCGGGGCGCCGTGGTGCACGATCATGGCCGGGCCGTCGACCGGGCCGAACGCCTCGACGACCAGTTCCGCTCCGTTGATTCTCATCGGATCCCCTCGATGATGTTGGATGCAAGGTCACGCGGGTACCGGGTGAGCCGGCGCGGGCCGTCGTCCTGCACCAGGACCGTGTCGGAGATGCGGTAGCCGGCGTGGCCGGGCACGTAGACGCCGGGCTCGCTCGACAGCAGCATCCCGGGGGCGAGCACGGTGTGGTCCCCGTCCTCGACCCAGGGCGCCTCGTGGTTCTGCAGCCCGATGCCGTGGCCCTGCCGGTGCCGGATGTAGTCGCCCAAGCCCCGGTCCCGCAGGACGTCCAGGCAGATCCGGTTGACCTCGGCGCAGGTACGCCCGGCGATCATCGCCTGGGTGCCCACCTCCTGCGCCTCCCGGTCGGCCTCGTAGTAGCGCACCTGCTCGGCGGTGGGCTCGCCGATGACGAACGTCCGTTCGCTCTCCACGAACCGGCTGGCCACCGCCGCGCCGAGGGAGAGGATCAGGGTGTCACCCGGCTGGAGCCGCCGACGGGTCGGCAGGCCGTGCGGCAGGGCGGAGTTCGGGCCGGCGTAGACCAGCCCGCCGGCCAGCTTGGTGGTGTAGACGACGAGGTCGTAATCGGCGTACATCCGGTCGGTGCCGTAGCCGATCACGTGCCGGGCGATCTCGTCCTCGCGCGGCAGCGGCCCGCCGGCGGCGAGCGCCTCCTCGATCAGGGCCCGTCCGGCGGCCAGCATCTCGTCGCAGATCCGCGCGGCGGCCTCGTGGAACGGGATCTCCTCGGGGAACTTGCGCAGCCGCAGCGCGGCGACCGCGTCCGTGGTCTCCAGGGTGGCCCCGCCGATGGCCCGGGACAGCGCCCGGAACGTGCCGACCGAAAGGCCCGCGCCCACGCCGATGCGGCGGACCGGACCGCCCGGGCGGGGCAACGCCGAGGCGAGCGTCTCCTCGGCGGTGACCACGCCCGGGTACTCGAAGTAGGTGACGGTCGGGACCGTCACGCCCTGCTGGGCCGCGTACTCCTCGTCGAGGCGCGGGATCACCAGCAGCGGATCCCCCGCACGCGGCAGCCAGAGATACACCGGACGTTCGGTGGCGATGTAGAAGAAGCCGCTGAGGAAGGCGACCTCCGCCGGCGAGGTGGCCAGGAACCCGTCCAGACCACGTTGTTCGAGCGCCTCGGCTAGCCGGCTTCGGACACTGTGGTAGAAGCTCTCGGGCAGTCGCATGGTCAGCCTCCGTTGCGACGGGGGTCGCGAGTGTCGTTGAACCGGGTTCCGGCGAGGGTCGCCGCCAGCACCAGGAACAAGATCGCCAGGGACGGGAAGAGCGTCTGCCACCAGGCGATCGCGATCGTGCCGCTGCGCTGGGCGTTGAGCAGGATCCGTCCCCAGGACCAGGCGTCCGGGTCGCCGAGGCCGAGGAAGCTCAGGCCCGCCTCGGAGATCACCGCCCGGGAGGCGGTGAGCAGCACGCTGACCACCATCAGCGAGACGACGGCGGGCAGGATCTCCCGGGTGACGATCCGCCAGCCGGTGGCCCCGAGCACCCGGGCGCCGTCGATGTAGGGCATCGCGCTGATCACCAGGCCCTGCGACCGGATCAGCCGGGCGACCTCGGGCCAGGCGAAGAACCCGATGATCAGGGTCAGCGTCGTGACGCTCGGGCTCACCACCGCCGCCAGCATGATCATCAGCGGCAGGGTGGGCAGCGCCAGCATCACGTCGGTGATCACCGTGGCGACCGCGTCGAACGGCCGGAAGTACGCAGCGGCCAGCCCGATCGCGGTGCCCAGCACGATGGCGAGCAGCGACGCGGCCAGGCCGATCACCATGCTGGTCCGGGTGCCCCAGACCACCTGGGCGAAGATGTCCTGCCCGAGGTCGTCGGTGCCGAACCAGTGCGCCCCGGAGGGGGGTTGCAGCACGTCCGCGCCGGCGCCGGCGGGCTCGTCGGCGATCAGCGGCGCGAAGATCGCCAGCAACGCCATCACGAGCAGCACCAGCACGGACAGCGCCACGACGGGCTGACGCAGGTAGCCGGAGAGGAAGGACCGCTTGGGCGCGGCCGGGGCCGGCGGCAGCGCCTGCTCGGTCAGCACGGGAGCACTCACTGCACCCTCCCTTCGGTGGCGGCGGACGGATCCGGGCGACGTGCCGCGACGCTGCGCGCGTTCACAGCCGGATCCGGGGGTTGAGGACCGCGTAGAGCATGTCGGTCAGGGCGTTGGCGATCACCACGGTGACGGCGAGCATGATGAACGCCCCCTGGATCACCGGGTAGTCCTGCTGCCCGACCGCCTCGTAGATCAGCCGGCCGACCCCGGGGTAGGCGAAGACCGTCTCGGTCAGCACCGCGCCGCCGACCAGGGTGCCCAGTTGCAGGCCCATCAGGGTCAGTGCCGGCAGGATCGCGTTACGCAGGCCGTGCTTCCATACCCGGCGCCGGGCCGAGAGACCACGCGCCTGCGCCGCGCGGATGTAGTCCTCACCGAGAACCTCGATCATGTTGGTGCGAAGGGTGAGCGCGTACGGGCCGAGCTGCACCAGGACCAGGGAGAGCACCGGAAGCACCAGGTGGTGGGCCAGGCTCAGGTAGGCCGCCGCGCCCCGGGTGTCCGGGTCGATCGCCCCACCGATCGGGAACCAGCCGAGCTGGGCGCCGAAGAAGACCAGCAGCAGGATCGCGACGCTGGGCACGAACAGCGCGTTCGCGCTGATCCCGAAGCCCTGCAACGCGCGGTCGAGCCACTTGCCACGGTTGACCGCGGCGGCCACGCCGATCGGGATACCGACGGCGACGGTCAGGACGAACGCGCTGCCGGCCAGCAGCAACGTCCAGGGCAGCCGGTCGAGGATGATGTCGGTGACCGGCTGGATCTGACGGAACGAGATGCCCAGGTTGCCCTGGACCAGCTCGCGCAGGTACGACACGTACTGCTCCCACAGCGGACGGTCCAGGCCGTACGTCTTGAGCAGCGCCGCCTGCATCTCCGGTGTCATGTCGCCCTCGACCATGAGGGTCGTGGGGTCCCCCGGCAGGAGCCGGAGCAGAAAGAACGTCGAAGTGATCGCGATCCACACGGTCAGGACGGCCTTCAATGCCCGGCTGAGCACGAAACGCGCCACGGGGGACCCCTCCTCTCCCTCTAGGTTGGGTGGGTTACTTGACCGGAGTGACCTGGGCCAGCGAGTACGCGGTCACCATGCCGAGCAGGTCCGACGGCGACGGGACGAAGCCGGTGAACTTGCTGGCGTTGTAGGCGAACTGGAAGTTCTCCACGTACAGCGGGGTCAGGTACGCCTGCTCGTGCACGACCTTGTCAATGTTCTTGATCTTGGTCTTGAACGCCTCCGCGTCGGTGGTGCCGGCCGCGTCGTTGATCAGCGCGTCCATCTCCGCCGACTCGAGCAGGTTGTAGTTGATGCCACCCGGGTTGCTGGACAGATAGGTGCTGCGCAGCTGGTCCATCGGGTTGTCGAAGACGCCCCACTGCGAGGCGTCGATGTCGTACTCGCCGTTCTTGGTGCGGGTGAGGAAGGTGTTCCGCTCCACGCACTCGTTCTCCAGCTTCACGCCGGCCTTGGCCGCGCTCTCCCGGAACAGCTGCACGACCCGGGTGATGTTGGCGTTGGACTGGTCGCACGCCACGCCGAACTTCAGCTCGTCGAAGAAGCCGTCGTTGTTGGCGTCCTTGTAGCCGGCCGCGCTCAGCTTGGCCTTCGCGGCCTGGGGGTCGAACGGGTACGGCTGCAGCTCGGTGTTGTCGTACTCGGAGAAGATCGGCGAGATCGGGCCGGCCATCTGCTGGCCGTCGCCCTGCAGCACGGCCGAGATGATCGCCTTGGTGTCGATCGCCATCGACAGCGCCTGCCGGACGTCCTGGTCGGCGAGGTACTTGTTCTTCATGTTGTAGGTCAGGTGCGCGAAGCCGAGGGCGCCGACCTTCTTCAGCTTGATCTTGTCGTCGTTCTCGAAGGTCTTCGCCGCCGAGACCGGCACCGGGGTGCCCATCATGTCGATGTCACCGTTGCGCAGCGCCAGCATCATGGTGTTCACGTCCGGGTAGACCCGGTACTCGACCTGGCTCACCGCGGCCTTGCCACCCGGCGCGAGCGGGTAGTGCTCGTTGCGCTTCATGACGTAGCGCTGGCCCTTGGTGATGCTGTCCAGGACGAACGGCCCGGCGCCGACCCAGTTGGAGTCGTTGGCGAACTTGGACAGGTCACCGGCCGGCTCGAAGATGTGCTTCGGCACGACCGACATCCAGAAGCCGACGCCCTCGGCGAACGGCGCGTACGGCTGGGAGAGCTTGAACTTGACGGTGGTGGCGTCCGGCGCCTCGACCGACTCGACCCAGGTCAGCTTCGCCGCGACGTTGCCGAGCTTGTACTTCATGATCGACTCGGCGGAGAACTTCACGTCCTCGGCGACCACCGGCTTGCCGTCGGTCCACTTGAAGTCGTCGCGCAGCACGAAGACGGCGGTCTTGCCGTCGTCCTCGTAGCGGTACTCCTTGGCCAGCTCCGGCGACTTCTTCGCGTTCTCGTCGATCCGCAGCAGGTGCGGGTACATCGCGTTGAGGATCCACGAGTCCGTCTTGCTCAGCGACTGGAGCGGGTTGAAGTTGCTCACGTCGGTGGTGGTGCCGATCCGCAGCACCGAGTCCGACGACGAGCCGCTGGAGGAGGAGGACCCATCCTCGTTCAGACCGCAGCCGGAGACACCGAGCGTGGCCGCCACGCCGAGCGCGACAGCGAGCCGCCACCGGCCCTTGACTGTCTTGTTCACCAAACCTCCTGAAGAACCCGGATGATGTTGCCGCCGATGACCTTGGCGATCTCGTCGTCGGAGTAACCGTGCGTGACCAGCCACCCGACGATGTTGCTGAAGCACTCCGCCGGGTTCTCCATGCCACTCACGTACGGAACCCGTGGGTGGTCCACCACGCCGTGGGCCTTTCCGATCGCCAGGTGCTGGGTGAAGCTGTCGTGCAGTCCGACGTGGTCACCGAAGTTGGTGTCCGGGCCGAACGCCACGTGGTCGATGCCGACCAGCTCCACGCAGTAGGTGAAGTGGTCCATCACCGACTCGATCGAGTGGTGCGGGTGGTCGCCCGAGAGGGTGGTGTGCGGAGCGGCCTCGATGCCGATCACGCCACCCCGCTCGGCACAGGCCCGGATCACCTCGTCCGGCTTCATCCGGGGGGTGTTCCAGACCGAGCGGGCACCGGCGTGGGTGATGAACACCGGTACCCGGCTGGCCTCGATCACGTCCAGCGACGTCTGGTCGCCGGAGTGCGAGATGTCGATGGCGATGCCGAGCTTGTTCATCCGGTCGACCGCCCGCCGGCCGAAGTGCGTCAGCCCGCCGTCGCGGTCCTCGGAGAGGCCGGAACCGAGCATGTTCGCCTGGCTGTACGCGATGCCCATCTGGCGTACGCCGAAGCCGTAGAGGATGTCGATCCGGTCCAGCTCGTTCTCGATCATCGTGGCTGCTTCCAGGCCGGCCACCAGGGCGATCTGCCCGTTGCGCTTGGCCTCGAAGATCTGTTCGAGCGTGGTCGCCACCACCACGTGGTCCTGCTTGGCGACGTCGGCGAAGCGCAGGCCGATGTCGTAGATGACGTCGTCCCACTTCCAGGCGTGCTCACTGGTCACGCAGCCGGTGCCGTTCATGAAGTTGTCGAAGACCGCGGTCATGCCGGACCGGGCCAGGCCCTCGAACCCGAAGGCGTTGCGGCCGGTCCGGTTGTAGTCGCGCAACTGCGTGACGTCGGCCGGCAGGATCTTCGGGTGCTCGTGGAGCGAGATCGCCATGTGCTCACGCAGCAACCGGGAGACCCGGGCTCGCTGCTCGTCGCTCAGGCCGAGGTCGTGCTCCGGCACCCGGCCGATCTGCGGCGCGAGCTCGAAGACCTTGTAGTCCACATGCGGCACCAGGTAGTCGAAGGACCGGTATCCGGCGTAGCGGGGGGCGGGTTCCTGCACTGGTCTACTCACCTCGTCAGCTAGAGGCATGAGGATCGAGGTCTGACCTCATGCCTCGTGGAACGTACCGAGCGCGACCACGGCACAGGAATACTCCGTGACCTTTCCGTTACCTAAATCGGGGAACATTCCCGCAGGTCGGGACAGGTATGGGCGCGCAGGGCCGCACAACGGAGCCAGGCCGGACCGAACGCCCGAGGCCGTCGCGCCGAACGGGTGAGCGACCGCGATCCACCCCAACCACCACCCACAAGCCTCCGGGTGGTCAGACCACTGAGCAATGGGCGGCACCCAGATCCGCAGAGACCCGCAACCGAGGCGCGTACGCCCCGGACCGACAAAACGTTGAACCGATCGGTTCAGTGTCCTACGGTGAACCTCGTGGTTCAGCAAGAGACGCTCGACCGGGTGTTCGCCAGCCTGGCCGACCCGACCCGGCGCGACATCCTGATCCGGCTCGGCGCAGGCCCGGCCACCATCACCGAGCTCACCGAGCCCACCGGGATGACCCTCACCGGCATGCGCAAGCACGTCCGCGCGCTGGAGGACGCGGGCCTCGTGGTGACGCGCAAGGTCGGCCGGTCCCGGCAGTGCCGGCTCAGCGAGGCACCGCTGGACTCGGCGATGGCCTGGATCGCCTTCTACCGACGGCTCTGGGCCCGTCGCCTCGACGGCCTCGACGCCTACCTCACACTCACCACGGAGGACCGCGACCATGACGCTCCACATGCGCGTGACACGACACCTTCCGGGCACCCCTGACGAGGCGTTCGACGCCTACACCGACGCCGGCAAACAGAAGATCTGGTTCGGCATCCTCGACGAGGAGCCCGGCATCGTGGAGATCGACGTCGACCTGCGGGTCGGCGGGAGACAGACCGCGATCTGGGGCCCCTCCCCCGACATGCTGTTCCGCGAGACGCAGACGTTCCTGGAGATCGACCGCCCGCACCGGCTGGTCACCGAGTCGACGGGCACCGGCCCGGACGGCACGACCATGACCACGCGCATCGAGGTCACCTTCGAGGCGCGCGACGGCGGCACGCTGATGACTGTGGTGCAGAGCGGCTTCCCCACCCCGCAACTGCGCGACTTCTTCGTCGGCGAGGTCTGGACGGGGGCGTTCGCCCGCATCGAGGCGTACCTGACCCGAGAGCACGCAGAGGAGACCTCCCGTGGCTGACCTGCCCCGAACCGCCGTCGTCGCCCTCGCCACCGCCGTCGCGGTGGTCGTCAACCTGATCGTGTACGCGATCGGCCGGGCGGCCGGCGGCAGCTTCCTGTTCACCGCCGACGACCGGCGGGTCGAGGTCGACGCGGTGACCGTCGCGGACTTCAGCGCGCTGCCGCTGGCGCTCGGGCTCACCGCCGTCGCCGTACTGGCGTCCCGGTACGCCTGGGTGGTCCGGGCGGCGCTGATCGTCGGCCCGGCGCTCGCGGTGCTCACGATCGCCACCATGACGCTGCCCGCCGGCCTGGACGCCACCAGCACGATCACGCTGGCCGCGTGCCACCTCACGCTCGCGCCGATCATCGTGGTCGCGGTAAGCGCCCTCGGCCGGCGCGCGCGTCGCGCCACCGCGGGCCCGGTGGCCGCCTGACGCCGGCGCGGCAGGGCGCGCGTCGCCGGCCCGTCACGGAGTGTGGCCGGGTAGACAACCACCACCACCATCTTGCCGACACCGCGTTGTTAACATAGCGACATGGTGTCGACAAGTTTGAGAGGTGGCGGCTGATGTTCCTGGCCATTCGCGAGCTGGGGTTCGCACGGCTGCGATTCGCCCTGATGGGGGCCGTGATCGCGCTGATCTCGGTGCTGATGGTGATGTTGTCCGGCCTGTCCGTCGGGCTGGTCCGTGACGGCGTCTCCGGCCTGCAGAACCTGCCGGTCACCTCGTTCGCCTTCGCCCACGGCGTGCAGCACGACTCGGCCTTCTCGCGCAGCGTGGTGGACGCCTCGGCGGTGGACACCTGGCGCGACCAGCCCGGCGTGGCGGAGGCGACCCCGTTCGGCAACACGCTCATCAACGGGCGCACCGACGGGGGCACCGAGGTCGACCTGGCGCTGTTCGGCGTCGAGACCGACTCGTTCCTGTCGCCCGCCGTCAGCGAGGGCGACCGCCTCGGCCCGGCGGACGGGATCGTGGTGAGCCCCACCGCCATCGACGCGGGCCTGCGCGTGGGCGACACCGTGACGGTGGACCGGCTCGGCACGCGGCTGCGCGTGGTCGGCGTCACCGAACAGCAGGACACCTTCGGCCACGTCGACGTGGCGTACGTGCCGCTGGCCACCTGGCAGGCGGTCAAGTCCGGCACCCCGGCCGGCGCGCAGGTGCCGGCGCAGGCGGCCCAGGAGATCACCGCCGTCGCGGTCCGCGCGGCCGACGGCGACTCGGTGAACCTGGCCGCAGGCGACAAGGCCGCGGGCACGGAGAGCCTGACCCTCGAGGAGTCCTACGGCGCCTCGCCGGGCTACACCGCCGAGACGACCACGCTCCAGTTGATCCAGGGCTTCCTCTACGCGATCTCGGCGCTCGTGGCCGGCGCGTTCTTCGCGGTCTGGGCGATCCAACGCAAGCAGGAGGTCGCGGTGCTGCGGGCACTCGGCGCCTCGACCCGCTGGGTGCTGCGCGACGCCCTCACCCAGGCGCTGATCCTGCTGGCCCTCGCCATCGCCGTCGGCATGGGGATCGGCCTCGGACTCGGCGCGCTGATCTCCGGCGGCAACGTGCCGTTCGCGCTGCACCCGCAGAGCATCGCCGCCGCCGCGGCCGGGCTGCTCGTGCTCGGCCTGGTCGGCGCGGCAGCCGCCGTCGTCCGCCTCACCTCCATCGACCCGGCGACCGCCCTGGGAGGCAACCGATGAGCAGCCGGACCACCCCGTCCCCCTCGACGCCGGGCACCGCCCCGGCCGAACTCGGCCTGGTCATGCGCGGCGTGCACCTTCGCCACGGCGACGGCGCGGAGACCGTGCACGCGCTCGACGACGTCGACCTGACCGTCACGCCGGGCGAGCTGGCCGCGATCGTCGGGCCGTCCGGCGCGGGCAAGTCCAGCCTGCTCGCCGTCGCCGGCGGGCTGGCCCGCCCCGACGAGGGCACCGTCACGGTGGCCGGGCACGACATGACCGTATCCAGCCGCCGGGCGCGCACCGAGCTGCGCCGCCGGCACGTCGGGTTCGTGTTCCAGTCGGGCAACCTGCTGCCCGCGCTGACCGCCGCCGACCAGCTGCGCCTGCCGCTTCGGCTGGGCGGGCGGCGGGAGCGGTCCGGACGCGACCCGCTGGAGATGCTCGCGCACGTCGGCCTGGCCGGCAAGGCCGACCGCCGGCCGCACCAGCTCTCCGGTGGCGAGCGCCAGCGGGTCGGTATCGCCCGGGCGCTGATGACCGAGCCCTCGGTGCTGCTGGTGGACGAGCCGACAGCGGCCCTGGACCGGGCCCGCAGCCACGACATCGTCCAGCTGCTCGCCCAGGAGGCGCGGGAGCGCTCGGTGGCGGTCGTGATGGTCACTCACGACCATGACGTGCTGCAATACTGTGACACCGTTTACGAGATGGTCGACGGCAAGCTCGCCGCGAGCTGAGCACGACGGCGGGGAACGACGCGGGCGGCGGACAGAGACGGGGAGGTCGGCGTGCCGAAGATCCAAGCCTCGACCGTTGCGGAACACCGGGCCGCGCAGCGGGCGGCGTTGCTCGACGCCGCCCGCGCCCTGCTCTCCGAGCACCCGGAGCGGATCCCGAGCCTCGCCGACGTGGCCCGGCACGCCGGGCTGGCCCGGTCCAGCGCGTACTCGTACTTCAAGTCCCGCACCGACATGTTCGACGTGCTGGTCGCCGACACCTTCCCCCGGTGGTCGGCCTTCGTCGAGGAGCAGATGGCCGAGGCCTGCACACCGGGGGCGAGGATCCTGGCGTACGTCGAGGCCAACCTGCAACTGGTCGCCCGGGGGGACCACGCGCTGGCCCGGGCGCTGGCGTCGGCGGGTGACAGCGAGGTGCTGGCGACCTCCAGCCGGCTGCTGCACGACAGCCTCGAAGCGCCGCTGCGCGCCGCGCTCACCGAGCACGGGGCCAGCGACCCGGACCGGATGGCCGAACTCGTCCAGTCCATCGTGTACACCCTCAGCCGGATGATCGAGAACGGGCTCGACCTGGCGGTCGCGACCGGTCTCGCCCGCGAGCTGCTCACGCCGTACCTGCGCCCGGACGCCGGCTGACCCGGAGCCCGCAGCCGGGCCGGCGGCGGGTGCGACGGGTGCCGGCCCGGCGCGGGTCAGGGCGTGCCGAGGGTGGCGCGGGCGGCCAGGATGTGCGCCCGCATCACCGAGCCGGCCCAGGCCCGGTCCCGCGCCTCGAACGCGTCGATCAGCTCCCGGTGGTGCGACATGCTGCGCGCCATCGCCGCCTCGTCGTAGCGGCGGAAGGTGCGGTTCACCAGCGGCGTCTGCACCACCGCCCCGAGCAGCGCGCTCAACCGCCGGTTCCGCCCGGCGCCGAGGATGATCTCGTGGAACTGCGCGTTGCAGACCGCGATCCGGTCCGCCCGGTCCCGGCGCTGGCCGGCCGCGTAGCCCTCCATCTCGGTGCACAGCTCACGCAGCCGGGCGATCTCCTCCGGCGTGATCCGGGTCGCGGCCAGCTCCGCGCCGTAGCCCTCCAGCAGGGCGCGCAGCTCGAAGATCTCCTCCAGGTCCTGCTCCCGCCAGGCCGGGACGGTGGCGCCCCGGTTGGCCTCCCAGTCCACCAGGCCCTCGGCGTGCAGCCGGCGCAGCGCCTCCCGCACGGGGGTACGGCTCACCCCCACCGCTGCGGCGAGATCCTCCTCGGAGAGCTTCTTCCCCGGCTCGTACGCCCCGCCGAGGATGCGCGTCTTGATCGACTCGTACGCCGACTGCGTGGCCCGGCCCATGCGTCCCCCTTTGTTCACCGATGGTGAACCTACATCGACGCGGTGGAACCGCCGTTGACGGCGTACTCCGAGCCGGTCACCTGCCGGGCCCGCTCCCCGGCGAGGAACAGCACCACCTCGGCGACGTCCTCCGGCTCGTTCATCCGGCCCAGCGGGAGCTTGCGCAGGTCACGCACGACGTGGTCGGCGGCGGCGGAGACGTCGATGCCCAGCCGGAGCGCGACCGACGCCAGGTAGGCGTCCATGGTCGCGGTCCGCGTCGGGCCGGGTGCGACGGTGTTCACCCGCACGCCCCGGGAGCCGTACTCCAGCGCCAGGCCCTTGGCGAGGCTGAGCAGCGCCGCCTTGCTGACCGCGTAGTCGAGCATGTGCGGCTTCGGGTGCCGCGCCGCCTCGGAGCCGATGTTGACCACGCTGCCGCCGCCCCGCTCGACCATGAGCGGCACGAGCGCGCGGCACAGGCGCACGCAGGACATCACGTTGACGTCCCAGGTGCGCTGCCAAGCCGCGTCGTCGATGTCGGTGAACGCGTCCCGGTACGGCGCGAGCGCCACGTTGTTGACGAGCACGTCAGCGCCGCCGTACCGGCTGGTCACCTCCCGCACGACGGCGGCGACACCGGCCGGGGTGCCCAGGTCGGCGGTGACCGCGGCCCCGGCGCAGGCGGACACGTCCAGATCGGCGGAGAGTACCTCGGCGCCCTCGCCGGCCAGCCGGCGGGCGACGGCGAGCCCGATCCCCGATCCGGCGCCGGTGACGACGGCGACTCTGCCCCTCATCCGCTGCTCCCCTCGGCGCCGCCAGCGAGCACCTCGTCGTTGTGTTCGCCGAGCGTCGGCGCGAGCCGGCCGCGCGGCAGCGGCGAGGCCGACATGACGATCGGCGAGGCGATGCTGCGCAGCCGTCCGGCCACCGGGTGCTCGACCGTCGACACCAGGCCCGACTCGGCCGACTCCTCGTCGCGCAGGATCTCCTCGTAGCCGGCCAGCGGCGCGCACGGCACGTCGATCGCCGACAGCTCCGCCAGCCACTCGGCCGTGGTACGCCCGCGCAGCACCTCGGCGACCACCCGGTAGAGCCCGTCGGCGTTGGCGATCCGCTTGCCGACCGTGTCGTAGTCGGGATGGCGCAACAGGTCGGCGCGGCCGACCAGGGTGAGGAACCGTTCCCACTGCCGGCCGGTGTAGATCAGGACGCAGAGGTGCCCGTCGGCGGTGGCGTACGGGCGGCGGTTCGGCGCGGCGGTACGCGGGTAGCGCGGCGGCCCGGTCGGCGGGTCGAACGTCCAGCCGTCGAGCTGTTCGAGCAGGCCGAAGGCGACCATCGTGTCGAACATCGGCACCTCGACCCGCTGCCCCTCGCCGGTGGCGTCGCGGTGCCGCAGCGCGGCGAGCACGGCGGTGGACGCGGTGAGCCCGGTGATCTTGTCGGCGAGCGGCGTGACGACGTACCCGGGCTGGTCCTGGTTGACGCTCTGGAGCGCGGCGATCCCGGAGGCGCCCTGGATCACGTCGTCGTAGGCGGGCCGGTCGGCGTGCCGGCTGGTGCCGCGGAAGCCCGGGATCGCGCAGTAGACGATCGCCGGGTGCAGCGCGCGTACGTCGTCGTAGGTGAGCGCGAGCCGGGCCGCGGCGGCCGGGCGCATGTTGTGCACCAGCACGTCCACGGCCGGCACCAGCCGGTCGAAGGCGGCCCGGTCGGCGGGCGCCTTGAGGTCCAGCAGGACGCTCTTCTTGCCCCGGTTCATGTTGAGGAACACCGCCGCCATGCCGGGGGTGCGGGCGGCGCCGAGCTGGCGGGCGATGTCGCCGCCCGGCGCCTCCACCTTGATCACCTCGGCGCCCAGGTCGGCCAGCATCAGCGTGCAGTACGGGCCGGAGAACGTGCTGGTCAGGTCCAGCACCCGCAGTCCGGTCAGCGGCCCGGTCACGGGAACCCACCGGCCCGGCTCAGCACGCCCGGCAGTTCGGCGCCGAACACTTCGCCCAGCCACCTGGCGTTGCCGATCGCCGCGTCCAGCGACACCCCGGTACGCGTCCCGGAGCGTTCCAGCGCGTACACCACGTCCTCGGTGGCCACGTTGCCGGTGGCGGCCGGCGCGAACGGGCAGCCGCCGATGCCGCCGACGCTGGCGTCGATCGCCCGCGCCCCGGCCCCGACGGCGGCCAGGACGTTGGCCGTGCCCAGGTTGCGGGTGTTGTGGAAGTGCCCGCGCAGGCTCGCGCCGGTGCGGTCCCGTACGGCGGTGAACAGGCGCTCCACCTGCGACGGCACGGCGACGCCGATGGTGTCGGCCAGCGCCACCTCGTCCGGCGCCACCGGTGCCAGGTCGTCCACGACGCGCAGCACGCGCCCCGCGGGCGTCTCGCCCTCGAACGGGCAGCCGAACGCGGCCCCGACCGTCACCGACGTGCGCAGCCCCTGCTCGCGGGCGCGGGGCAGCAGCCGCCGCACCTGCGCCACCGCCTCGGCGGTGGACGTGCCCTGGTTGCGCCGGCAGAACGTGTCGGTGGCGACGACCACGAAGTTGACCTCGGTGACGCCGGCCGCGACCGCCCGGTCCAGGCCGCGCCCGTTCATCACCAGGCCGATCGAGGCCAGGCCCGGCTCGTCGCGGACCAGTGCCATCACCGCGTCGGCGTCGGCGAGCTTCGGCACCTTCGCCGGGTTGACGAAGCTCGTCACCTCGACGCGCCGGCTGCCCGCCGCGACCGCGCGGCGTACCAGTTCGGCCTTCTGCCCGGTGGTCAGCTCCGCCGGGTGGTTCTGCAGGCCGTCCCGGGGGCCCACCTCGACGATCTCGACGTTCAAGACAGCGCCTTCAGTCCGGCCTGCGCGACCTCCATGTCCTGCGTGTAGTGGCCGCCGCTGACCCCGATGCCGCCGACCAGCACGTCGTCGACCTTCACCGGATAGCCGCCGCCGAAGGTCACCAGCCGGTCGATCGCGGGCGGGGCGCCCATCGCCAGCGGGCCGTCGTCCTTGATGAAGTCGTACCAGCCGTCGCTGCTGAGCCCGAAACCCACCGCCGTGTACGCCTTGTCCTGCGCCAGCTGCACGCTCACCAGCGGCGCGCCGTCCATCCGCTCGTACGCCTTGAGCACCCCGCTCTCGTCGCACACGGCGACGGTGACCGCGAAGCCCATCTCCTCGGCCCGGGCGACGGCGGCGGCCACCATCGCCCGCGCGGCCGGCCCGGAGATCGAGCGCTTCTTCACCACGTACGGGTTCTTCGCCATGACTGCCTCCTCAGATCGCGCCGGCGGCGCGCAGTTCGGTGATCCGGTCGTCGGCCAGGCACAACACCTGGCGCAGGACCTCGTCGGTGTGCTCGCCCAGCCGGGGGCCCACCGAACGCAGCCGGCCCGGGGTGCGGGACAGCCGGGGCGCGACGTTCTGCATCGGGAACGCGCCCATCTCGGGGTGGTCGAGTTCGACGATCGCCTCGCGCGCGGCGAAGTGCTCGTCGGCCAGCATCTCCCGGGCGGTGTACACCGACCCGGCCGGAACGCCGCCGAGATGCAGCAGCCGCAGCAGCGCGGCCGGCTCGAACGTGACGGTCCACGCCGCGATCAGGTCGTCCAGTTCGGCCTGGTGCGCCCCACGGGCGGCGTGGGTGGCGTAGCGGGGATCGTCGGCCAGCTCCGGCCGGTCCATCACCGCGGCCAGGCGGCGGAACACGGTGTCCTGGTTCGCGGCGATCAGGACGGTGGCGCCGTCGCGCGTCGGGTACGCGTTGCTGGGCGCCACGTTGGGCAGGATCGAGCCGGTCCGCTCCCGGATGTAGCCGGTGAGCGCGTACTCCGGCACCAGCGACTCCATCAGGGCCAGCACCGACTCGTAGATGGCGCTGTCCACCACCTGGCCCTGGCCGGTGCTGCCCGCCACCCGCAACGCCATCATGGCGCCGAGCGCGGCGAACGTGCCGGCCAGCGAGTCGCCGAGGCTGACGCCGATGCGGCTCGGCGGCGTGGACGGGTCACCGGTGACGTACCGGATGCCGCCCATCGCCTCGCCGATCGAGCCGTAGCCGGCCCGGGAGGCATACGGGCCGTCCTGCCCGAAGGCGGTGACCCGCACGACTACCAGCCGCGGGTTGATCCGGTGCAGCTCCTCCGGCGCCAGCCCCCAGCGCTCCAGCGTGCCCGGGCGGAAGTTCTCCACGAACACGTCGGCGCCGGCGAGCAGGTCGCGCATCACCTGCTGCCCCTCGGGCATGCGCAGGTTGCAGGTGACCGACTTCTTGTTGCGGGCCACGACCGGGAACCACAGCGACTTGCCGTGCGGCTTCTCCCGCCCCCACTGCCGCATCGGGTCGCCGCCGTCCGGTTGCTCGACCTTGATCACCTCGGCGCCGAAGTCGCCGAGGAGCTGCGCGCAGAACGGCCCGGCCAGCAGCACGCCGGCCTCCACCACGCGTACGCCGGTGAGCGGCCCGTCGGGAAAGCCGCCGGTCATCCGGCCGGCTCCGACAGGCCGAACATCCGCTCGATGCGCGCCTCGGCGAACCGGGAGACCGCGCCCGCGCGGGACACCGAGCGCACCCCCTCGATCTTCAGCAGCGCCGGGCGGACCAGCGAGCCCATGGTGACCGGCGCGGACGGGCAGGCCGCGCAGCGGCCGTGGAACGTCACCCGGGCGTCGCCGTCGGCGTCCACGTCGACCGTGACGCCGCCGCCGTGCGCCTCGACGAGCTGGCGTACCTTGCCGTCCAGCGCGCGGTCGGCGGCCTTCGCCGTCTTCTCAGCGCCCATCCTTGCGGCCCTTCTTCGCGGACTTCTTGCCGCTCTTGCCGTACAGCTCCTTCTTCTTGGCCTTCACGTCGATGCCGAGCACCCGGGCGAAGTTCAGGCCGAAGATCTTCTCCTTGATCTCGTCGGTCAGCTCCGGGTAGCCGTAGCCGTCCTGGAGGTCCTCCGGCATGCGCATCTCGGCGAACAGGTCGATGTACGCCTGCACCTTCGGCCAGACGAACGCCTCGGAGCCCCACAGCAGCCGGTCCGGGCCGACGTGCAGCAGGCACTTGCCGATGGCGTGCAGCGCGGCCCGGGGCGCGACCGGGTACTGGTTGATCCAGGCGGTCAGCGCGAGGTGGATGTTCTCGTACCGGGCCGCGATGTTGATCGTCTCGTTGATGAACGGCTCACCGAGGTGGTGCACGATGAACGTCATCTCGGGGAAGTCCTGCGCCGCGCGCTCCAGGTCGTACGGCGCCAGGTCGGCGATGTGCTGGGTGTTGAACGCCAGCCCCTTGTGGAACTGCACGTTCGTCACGCCGTGTTCGAGGGCGGTCTCCCACAGCGGGTACGCGACCTGCCGGTCGTCGATCTTCCAGGACAGGCCGCCGGAGTGCGCCTGGTAGAACTTGAAGCTGGTCGCGCCCCACTCCTCGATCTGCCGGATCATCTCGGTCACCGCGCCGTAGCGGCCGTGGGTGATCGGGTCGACGCCGCCGCAGAACAGCACCCGGTCCGGGTACGCCTCCTTGAGCTTGTAGTTGTTCTCCGCCGGGGAGAACCCCAGCTTCCAGCCGCCGTGGCTGGGCACCGTCTGGGCCATCGCCATGTCGGTGTCGGACTCCTCGAACATCAGCCGGTACGCGTCCTCGACGGAGAGTTCCCGGCCGGAGATGTCGTCGTACGGGTAGCCCGGGGCGGAGTACTTGCGGGCGTACTCGACGAGCGCGTTCGTCGACTTCTTGCCGCCGTGGTTGAAGTCGATGTTCTCGTCGGTGAGTTTGTACATGTGGATCGCGTTGTCGAGGACGAAGAAGTCGTTCTTCATGTGCTGGGGCGTCCCTTCGGGGTGGTGTCGTTCTCCAGGCGTTCGACGTGCCGGACCGCGAGCTGGCGGCGGCGCCGCACCGACCACGCGGCGACCGAGACGCCGGCGATGACGGCGAGGCCGTTGAAGACGCGCTCGATCCAGGTCGCGGCGCCGAGGTGTTGCAGGCCGGCGATGGTGAAGGTGATGAAGTACGCGGCGATCACCGTGCCGAGGATGTTGACCCGGCCGGGCCGCAGCGCGGCGGCGCCGAGGAAGGCGGCGGCGAAGGCGGGCAGCAGGAACTGCTCACCGACAGTGGGCTGGGCCGAGCCGATCCGCGAGGCCAGCAGCACGCCCGCGAGCGAGGCGAGCACCGCCGCACCGACGAACGCCCGGATGGTGTAGCTGCGGACGTTGATGCCCGCCCGGGCGGCGCCGCGCAGGTTGCCGTCCATCGCGTAGAGCCGCTGCCCGAAGGGCGTCCACACGACGATGAACTCCAGCACCAGCACCAGCACCACGAGGTAGATCAGCGGCAGCGGGACGCCGCCCAGGTCGCCTCGGGCGATCTCGGTGAACGCCGGCGGCACGTTCTGGTACAGCACCCGGCCGCCGGTGACCATGTAGAGCAGACCCATCAGCAGGCTGCCCACGGCGAGCGTGGCGATGATGGAACTCATCCCGAACTTCAGCACCAGCAGGCTGTTGAGCAGGCCGACCGCGACGCCGACGGCGAGCACGGCGAGCAGGGCCAGCCAGATCGGCACGTCCCGCACCGCCATCAGCCAGATGCTCACGCCCTGCGCCAGGCCCAGCATCGGGCCGACCGACGCGTCCAGGTAGTGCGCCAGCAGCGGCAGCGTGGCCGCCATCGCCACGATCACCGTCACGGTCTGGTTGACCAGGATCAGCCGGAAGTTCGTGGTGGTGAAGTAGGTGTCCGGGGTGAGCACGGAGAAGACCGCGATCACCAGCACGAGCATGCCGAGCAGCCCGAACCGGCTCACCCCTTCGACCGCCCGCTCCCCGGCCCCGGCGCGGGACCGGTCGGCGCTCTGCTTGACGACCGTACGGCCGCCGCCCGGCGGCTTCCGTGTCGTGGCGGCGGTCATCGGACCGCCTCCCCCGCCGTGACGAGCGTGCCGGCGACGATCAACTGCACGCACCGTTCGACGTCGAGCCCTTCGGTGGGGCCGTGGTAGACGTTGCGGCCGCCCTTCATCACCAGCAGCCGGTCGGCCATCGAGAGGATCTCCGGGATCCGGTGGCTGATCACGATGACCGCGTAGCCCCGGTCCCGGAGGCGGCGGATGAGGGCGTTGACGCCGTCGGACTCGGTGGTGCCGAGCGCGGCGGTCGGCTCGTCCATCACCATCACGCGCGGCTCGTTCTCGGTGACCAGCGCGCGGGCGATGGCGACCATCTGCCGCTGCCCGCCGGAGAGCCCTTCGACCAGGACGTTCATGTCGTGCAGGTCGATGCCCAGTTCCTCCAGCACCGCCCGGGTGCGCTCGCGCATCGCCCGCTTGCGCAGGACGGGCAGGCCGTGCACGCCGCCGGTCCACTCCCGGCCGAGGAAGACGTTCTCGACGATGCTCAGGTTGTCGGAGAGCCCGAGATCCTGGTAGATCATCTCGATCCCGGCGGCCCGGGCCGCGCCGATGGTGTGCGGTGCGAGGTCCCGGCCGGCCACCCGCAGGCGGCCGGAGTCCGGTGCCAGCGCGCCGCTGACCATGCTCATCAGCGTCGACTTGCCGGCGCCGTTGTCCCCGACGACGCCCAGGATCTCGCCCGGGCGTACGTCGAAGGAGACATCGGTGACGGCGCGTACCCGGCCGTAGGACTTGCTGACGCCCACCGCCTCCAGCACCGGGGCGGCACTCATCGGGCCTCGCTCCACATCTTCTCGTAGCGCTCGGCGTAGTTCACGTAGCTGTTCCAGTCGACCGCGCCGTCCTTGGGGGCGTTCGACTTGTCGAACACGGTCGCCGGGATGCCCTGCTCGGCGTCGGGGAGCGCGGGCTGACCGGCGGCCAGCCGGCCGACCTGGTCGATGGCGGCGTAGGCGTTCCAGCCGCGGATCGCGCCGAAGTCGGCGAGCTGGTCACCGGCGGCCACGCTGCCCAGCCGCTCCGGCTCGGCGTTCTTGGACAGCACCTTGATGTCGTTGCGGCCGGCGGCCCGGATGGCGGCGATGACGGACTCCACGCCGTTGCCGTACGGGGTGAGGATGTACTGCAGCTTGTCGCCGTGCTTCTGGATCAGCGAGGTGGTGATGTTCTGCATCTCGATCGGGTCGACCGCCTGCGCCAGCGTGCGCTCGCGGACCTCCAGCAGCTCGCAGCCGGTGCAGCCGGCGAGCACGCGCTTGCTGGCGTTGAGCGCCTCGACAAGGTGCGGGTAGCCGACGTCCCAGAGGAAGACGACCTTGGCCTTGCCGTTGGAGTCGGCGACGGCCTTGGCGGTGGCCAGCACCGCCTGGAACGTCTCCCGGCTGGACACGTGCGCGTCGTATCCGACCGCGCCGCCCTCGGCGACGGCGGAGACACCGACGACCGGGATCTTCGCCTTCTGCAGTTCGGCGATGCCGTCGGCGACCTGGTTCTCCGGGATCGCGACGGTGATGACGGCGGTGGGCTTGTTGGCGGCGGCGGTGGCCAGCGCCTTCTGGTAGCCCTCCGGGGTGCCCTGCCCGTCCAGGATCTCGGCGCTCCAGCCGAGCTTCTCGGCGATGGCGGTGGCCCGCTTGCCGACCTCCTCGCAGGAGGTGCCGATCTTGCAGACGATGATGTTGAGCTTGCCGTTGGCCGGCGGCTTCACCGACGTCGTCGGCCCGGACCACTCCTCGTAGACCTTGATCTTGTCGAGGGTGATGTCGGCTTCCTTGCCCTCGAAGTAGAGCATCCCGCCGGTGCCGGCGTCGATCAGCTTGCGGGCCATCTCGGTGTACTCGTCGTTGACCGCGGCGGGCGTGCCGGAGGCCGCACTGTCCTCACCCGAGCCGCAGGCGGCGGTGGTGAGCAGAAGGGCGGCCACCCCGAACGCGGCGGCTGCGGCGCGGAGCCGGCGGGCTCCGAAAGTGTGTGTCACGGTGCTACTCCCTCGGTGGGTGGCAGGCGTCGAAGAGAAGCGAGTCGATGAGTCGGCGCAGAGGGGCAAGAACCGAACCTGGCGCGGGACGGCGCCTCGGGTTGCATGCAATCGCAGTCCAACACGATCAACATCGACAGTCAATAGTTCACAATGCCGAAACATAAGCCCTGTTAGAGGGCGTTTCCGCAGCCCGGGAAGGGGCAGGATTCACCCCGACCGGACGGAGAAATTGTATTTTTCCGACGTGCGGATCTCGATGCGCGTCAGTGGGCGGACGCCCTCGGACGACCGACGCTCAGGATCTCCCGGCCGTGCTCGGTCATCGACGCCTCGGACCAGCCGGTGCTGTCGCCCCACTCGACCTCGACCTCGTCGACCTCCGGCGCCAGCCGTCCGATCTCCCGCCGCACGCTCTGCTCGAAGAACGGCGTGTACATGCAGAACGGACCTGTGGTGATCAGGTCGAGCGACACCCGCAGCCGGCCGTCCGGCTCCCGGCGCGCCCGCACGTCACGCACCAGCCCCATGTCGACGATGCCCACGCGCCGGCCGACACCCAGCCCGCAGGGGTCGTAGACGGTGTTGCAGGCCCGCAGCAGGCGTGCCCGCAGCTCGGCCGCGGCCGGGTCCACGCCGCTCACGCGGCCAGCCGTTCCCGGTGGCGGGCCCACGGCCGGGGGGCGTGCGCGAGATACTCCTCGCGCCGCCGGGCCGGCTCGTCACCGGCCACCGCCGCGCGCACCTTCTCCTCGTCCAGGCCGTGCAGGCGCAGGGCGTTGCCGCCCATCAGCTTGGCGAGCACGTCCGGGGTGAACTCCGGAAAGCCCCACCCGTCCACCAGGTCCCGGGGCATCTCGAAACTCATCAGGGCATCGATGATCGGCTGCGGGTGCGCGGACGGCACGCCGGTGGCGAACATGATGCGGTCCGTGCCGCCGTGCATCATGAGCATGCCGACGATCTCGGCAAACCGGCGCGGCTTGCGCACGATCATGTTCGACACCGACTCGATCGTCGCCCAGATGTTCGGGTGCGTCCGCAGTTGCAGCGCGCAGTCCTCCAGGAACGCCCAGCCGCTGTGCACCACCTCGAACGTCAGGTCCGGGAAGGCGATCGCCGCGCAGGTCACGTCGTCCACGTGGTTGAGCACCCGCGGCCCGGCCCCGGCGGGCACCGCCTTGTGCGCGCCGATGTGACGGACGCCGAGGTCGAGAGCCTTCTGGAGGTAGGGAAACGCCAGCTCGCGGTCGTCCAGCAGCATCAGCTTCGAGGAGTTCACCTCCGGGTCGATCAGCCCGTTCGTCGGGTAGAACTTGAACCCGTCGATGTCGTCCTCTTCGGCGCGCTGCTGCATCAGGTCCAGCTCGGCGGGGCCGCGCAGCGGATCCACCGGCGCGAAGAGCAGCACCCGGTCCGGGTACCGCCGCTTCAGCTCGCGGCCCAGCTCGTACGGCGACGCGCCGCCGTCGAAGAACCCGTCGATCTCCACCCCGTGGTAGATCATCACGTCGACGGCGCTCTCCACGAACACGATGTCCGCCAGTTCCTCGGCGGTCCAGCCGGCGGTGAACTCGTCCCGGGTCATGAGGTAACCGGGCGCCGGCGACTCGACCGAGGTGTGGCCGATGCGGTACAGCGCGTTCACCATGCCGTCGTACGCGGCCTGGGAGCAGTGCGGCGCCCGGTTCCCGGGCCGGAAGTCGTACCCGTGGACGACACCGTCCACCACGACCATCCCATTGATCATGTCAACTCCGTTCTCCTGTCGACGGGAGTGCGACGAGGCGGTGGACGGGCACGGCCGGTCACCGCGCCGGCCGCCCGTCGCAGCAGTGCGCGGCATGTGATCGCGGCCACCATCGGCCCGAGAATGTACACAACATAGGGGCGCACTTCCGGGTGGTCAAGAAGGCGCCGCCGCCAACAAGGGCGGCCGGCGCGCACCGCGGCGACGCCATCACCTGGCGTTTTTCCCGATTTTCTCGACACGTCGGGTCGAATGGAACCCAACCTGGAGCGCTACAGGCCTCGCCTCATCGCGAACCCTTGACAGTGATTGCATACATTGCTTGACTCCCTCGGCATGACAGAGCAGGCAGCGGCAGTCCCACGTCCCGGGGACGTCGAGCGCCGCCGGGACGAGGTCCCACCCCCCACCACCACACCGGTCCTGCATGCGCGGGGCATCGCTCGCAGCTTCGGCGCCGTGCGGGCACTGCGCGACGCGTCGCTGACGTTGCGGCGCGGCGAGGTCATGGCACTGATGGGCGACAACGGCGCCGGCAAGTCGACGCTGGTGAAGACGCTCGCCGGCGTGGTCACACCGGACCGCGGCGAGATCCTGGTCGACGGGACGCCCCGCCGGTTCGCCGGTCCCGCCGACGCGCTCGACGCCGGCATCGAGACCGTCTACCAGGACCTGTCACTGATCGACTCGATGAGCGCGGCGGAGAACGTCTTCCTCGGCCGGGAGCCGCTGGGCCGCGGCCCGGTGTCCCGGCTGCTGCGCCTGGTGGACCGCCGGGCGATGGCGCAGCGGACGCAGAAGGCCGTCGACCGCATCGGCGCCCGGCTGCCCTCGCTGTCCTCCCACGTGTCCTCGATGTCCGGCGGGCAGCGCCAGGCGCTCGCCGTCGCGCGGGCCACCATGTGGGGCCGCAACATCGTGATGCTCGACGAGCCGACCGCGGCGCTCGGCGTCACCGAGTCCGGGCACGTCCTGGAGATCATCACCGCGCTCAAACAGCAGGACATCGCCGTGCTGATGATCTCGCACAACCTCGAACACGTCTTCCGCGTCGCCGACCGGGTCACGGTCATGCGACAGGGACGCACGGTCGGCGAGCTGACCACCGCCGAGGCGTCCTCCGGCGACATCGTCGCGCTGATCACCGGAGCGGCGCCCGCCGCGACGGTGACCGAGTCCTGACACCGGCCACACCGGCCGAAGCAAGCCGAGAGAAGGGATCAGAGTGAGACGCAGATCGTTCGCGAGCGCCGCGCTCGTCGTCGCGCTGGGTATGACGGCGGCGGCCTGCTCCACCGAGGGGGCCGCCCCGGCGGCGCCCGCGGAGGGCAAGGCGATGGAGGCCAAGGACGTCCGGATCGGGTTCGCCAACTTCGCGGAGCCGGCCAGCCCCGTCCTCGGGGCCATCGACGTCGGCATGCGCAAGGAGGCCGAGAAGCGCGGGTGGGAGATTCTCGTGCTCAACAACGACCGGGACGGGCCGACAGCTGTCGCCAACGCCGAGACGATGGTCTCGCGCGGCGTCACCCACGTCGTGGAGTTCCAGGGCGACGGCAAGGTCGCGCCGCAGATCATGGACATCTTCAACAAGGCCGGGATCCCGGTCATCGCGATCGACATCGCCCACCCGGGCGCGCACTTCTTCGGGATCAACAACGTCGAGTCGGGGCGGCTGTCCGGCCGGGCCGGCGGGACGTACGCGAAGGAGAAGTGGGACTGCAAGCCGGACCTCGTCACGGTGCTGGAGAACGAGGAGTCGGGTGACGTGGCGCTGCTGCGCACCGAGGGCATCCTCAAGGGACTCAAGGAGGTGTGCCCGGACATCGACGGCGTCATCACCCGGCGCAACTCGCCGACCACGCCGGACGGCGCCCAGGGTGTCGCCCGCGACATCCTGGTCTCCAAGCCCGACGCGAAGAAGATCCTGGCGCTCGGCGGCAACGACAACATGATCATCGGCACCATCAACGCCGCGGAGCAGCTCAGCCGCGCCGGTGACATCTACGGCTACGGCCTCGGCGCCGACCTCATGCTGTTCGGGGTCGACACGCCGGGCCTGGGCGGCTCGACAGCGTTCTGGTACGAGGGCTACGCCAAGCAGATCTACACGATCCTCGACCGGATGGTCGGCGGCGAGAAGATCCCCGTGGTCGACTCACCGAAGGACCCGAACGCGCTGTTCAACCCGGTGTGCGCGTTCCCGAAGGACGCCGTGCCGTCCATCCCCCCGCTCAAGGAGCGGATCGACGCGCTCTACGCGAAGGACGCCCCGGCCAAGTCTGCCGCCGAGCAGTACTGTCCCGCGGGCACCGAGACGTACGGGCTCGACAAGTGAGCACCTGACCATGTCCCTGTCTGCCCCGCAGGCAGCCGTCCGGCGGAGCACGGTCCTTCCCGTGCTCCGCCGCCACGGCGCCACACTCGCCCTGGTCGCGCTCTGGGTCGCGCTGGTATTAGCCACCGCCGCGAAGTCGCCGGCCTTCCTGTCCCACCAGACCGTCATCGCCGTGGCCTTCAACATGGCGTTCATCGGCGTCCTCGTCGTCGGCGTCAGCCTGGTGATGCTCAGCGGCGCCGAGTTCGACCTGTCCGTCGGCGTCACGGCGGTCGCCGCCGCGCTGATCGCCGCCCAGTTGCTGACCGACGGCGCGTCGTTCGCCGTGGTCCTGGTGGCGGTGCTGGTGTTCGGCACGCTCATCGGCATCGTGAACGCGGTGCTGATCGTGCGCGTGCGCATCCACCCCATCGTCGCCACCCTCGGCACGATGTTCCTGGTCAGCGGCACCACCCGGCTGTTCATCGAGTTCGTGCCGATCCCGCGCGAGAGCTTCCTGCGCCGGCACGTCGCCGGCGACCTGTTCGGCGTACCGCGGGTCTTCTGGATCATGGTGCTGCTGCTCGCCGCCGTCGCGTTCGTGGTCGGCCGGATCCGCCTGGGCCGGCACGTCGTCGCGGTGGGCGGAAACCGGCACGCCGCGCTCGTACGGGGTCTGCGTCCGGACCGGATCCAGGCCGGCGCGCTGGTGTTCTGCGGCCTGGTCGCGGGGCTCGCCGGGCTGGTCCTCGCCTCCCAGGGCGACATCGTCCAGTCCACGCTGACCCCGGGCACCGAGTTCCGGGTGATCTCGATCCTGCTGCTCGGCGGGATGGCGCTCACCGGCGGCCGGGGCAGCTTCGTCGGCGTCGCCGCAGCGCTGCTGCTGCTCAACACGCTGCCCACGGCCATCGTCACCTGGGGGGTCTCCTCCAGTTGGCAGCCGGTCGTCGAGGGAGTCGTGCTCGCGGTCGCGCTCGCCGTCAACAGCGTCAGGAGCACACCATGACGACCACACGTACCCGGGCCGGATGGACCGGCCTGCTCAGCCGCCCGTCCGCCACGAGCGTGCTGCTGTTCGTGGTGGCGCTGGCCGCCGCGCTGAGCTTCGCGCCCGACTTCGCCAGCCGCGCCAACATCTCCAGCATGCTCGGCGACCTGCTCGCCCCGGCGATCATCCTGCTGGCGGCGAGCCTGGCGATGACCGGCGGCGTCGCCGACCTGAGCGTGGGCTCGGTCCTCGGCCTCGGCGCGGTCGTCTACGCCACCGTCTACACCGCTTCGGGTTCGTGGCAGGCGGGCGTGCTCGCCGCGCTCGGCGTCGGGCTGCTGGCCGGACTCACAAACGGCGTCCTCGCCCTGGCGTTCGGCGTCTGGCCGCTGATCGCCACGCTGGGCATGCTCGTCGCCGCCCGGGGCCTGGCCAAGGTGATCAGCGACGGCAGCTCGGTGGCGGCGTACACCCCGGAGCTGAGCACCGCGCTGAAGACCACGATCGGGCCGCTGCCGGTGCCGGTCCTGGTGGTGCTGGGACTCGCGCTGGTGTGCAGCGCGCTGGTCCGCCGGTCCCGCTGGGGCACCCACCTGCGGGCCACCGGGGGCGACGAGGTCGTCGCCGCCCGCGCCGGCATCCGGGCCGGCCGGGTCCGGCTGGCGCTGTTCGTGCTGACCAGCACCGCCGCCGCGGTCGCCGGCTGCGTCCAGGTCATGCGCACCGGCGCCTCGGCCATCACCCTCGGCGAGGGCACCGAGCTGTACGTCTACGGCGCGCTGCTGATCGCCGGGTTCCGGCTGGCCGGCGGCGGGCACGGAAGCCCGATGACCGCGTTCCTGAGCCTGCTCTCGCTGAGCATCGTGCTGAACATCTTCCGGCTGCGCGGCATGCCGCTGCCGCTGGGCGACATCCTGCTCGGCGTGACGCTGCTCGGCGCGGTGTCGCTCGGCTGGATCCGCGAGCGCACGCAGCGGCACTCCCCCGAGCCGGAACCCGAACCGGAGGCCCGGCCGCACGCCGTGCCGGCCTGAGCCTCCGCCCGCACCAACGAGACGACCGACGAGAGAACAGGGACGACATGAACGACTACGCCCGCGGCCCGCTGTCCGGCTTGCGCGTGATCGAAGCCGGGGTCCTGCTGGCCGGGCCGTTCTGCGGCCAGATCCTCGGCGACCTCGGCGCCGACGTGATCAAACTGGAGGAGCCGGGGCGGGGTGACCCGATGCGCGAGTGGGGACGCGAGCGCCCGTACGGCAAGTCGCTGTGGTTCCCGGTGCTCGGCCGGAACAAGCGCTCGGTGACCCTCAACCTGCGCGTCCCGGAGGGGCAGGAGGTGCTGCGCCGGCTCGCCGCCGAGGCCGACGTGCTGGTGGAGAACTTCCGGCCCGGCACGCTGGAGCGCTGGGGCGTCGGCCCGGACGTGCTGTGGGGCATCAACCCGCGGCTGGTGATCGTCCGGGTGTCCGCGTACGGGCAGTCCGGGCCGTACGCCGAACGCGCCGGGTACGGCTCGATCGGCGAGGCGATGGGCGGCATCCGCTACACCACTGGCGATCCCGACTCGCTGCCCAGCCGCGTCGGCATCAGCATCGGCGACTCGCTGGCCGGCACGTTCGCCGCTGTGGGCGCGATGGGCGCGCTGCGGGTGGCCGAGGCGACCGGCCGGGGCCAGATCGTCGACAGCGCCATCTACGAGTCGGTGCTCGCGCTGATGGAGTCGCTGGTGCCGGAGTACGCGATCGGCGGCTACACCCGGGAACGCACCGGCTCGATCCTGCCGAACATCGCGCCGAGCAACGTCTACGTCGCCTCCGACGGCGGCATGGTGGTGATCGCGGCGAACCAGGACACCGTCTTCCGGCGGCTCGCCGAGGCGATGGCGCAGCCGGAGCTGGCCGCCGACCCGCGGTTCGCCGGGCACACCGACCGCGGCCGGCACCAGCGCGAGCTGGACGAGCTGATCGCCAAGTGGTGCGCCGGCTACGCCGGGGACGAGCTGCTGGAGCTGCTGCACCGCCACGGTGTGCCCGCCGGGCGGATCTACACCGCCAAGGAGATGCTCGCCGACCCGCACTTCGCCGCCCGGGACGCGATCGTCCGGCTGGAGCACCCGGACCTCGGGGAGTTCCCGATGCAGAACGTCGTGCCCAAGCTGACCGCGACGCCCGGCGGTGTCCGCCGCGTCGGGCCCGAGCTGGGCGAGCACACCGACGAGGTGCTCCGCGACGTCGCCGGACTCGACGGCGACGAGATCTCGCGCCTGCGCGCCGCAGGCGTCGTCTGAGCCCCGCTCCACCCACCCACCACGGAAGGAAGCCCCTCATGGACAACTTCACCAAGACGTCGGTCACCATCGGCGCGGCGCAACGGATCCTCGCCGCCGCGATCGGCAAGGCCGAGCAGATGGCGCTGCCCTGCGTCATCGCCGTCGTCGACGAGAGCGGCGTGCTGAAGGCGTTCGCCCGGATGGACGGCGCCGCGCTGCTGTCGGTGCAGGTCGCGCAGGACAAGGCGTACACGGCGGCGGGATTCGGCATGCCCACCGACGGCTGGTACGACTTCATCAAGGACGACGCGCCGCTGGCCACCGGTGCGACCACCGGCATCGACCGGCTGGTGGTCTTCGGCGGCGGCTACCCGATCACCGCCGACGGCGCGGTGATCGGCGGCATCGGGGTCAGCGGCGGGCACTACACGCAGGACATGGAGGTCGCGCGCGCCGGGCTGGACGCCGTCGCGTGAGCCGGATGCCGGCACGGGAGGGGGGCCGCCCGGCCCTCGGCCCCGTGCCGGCTCCCGCCCGGCGCGCCCCGGCTGGTCCCGCCGGGGCGGAACGGCCGGGGCGGGCCGGAGCGGCCGGTTCACTCGATGCCGGCCAGCCAGGACTCGTAGTCGAGCGCGGCGGTCAGCTCCGGCCGGTCCCGGCCGCGCAGCGCGCGGGCCAGCGCCGAGGCCGGGCCCGCGCCGATCGAGGCGAGCCTCCCGGCGAGCGCGGCCCCGGCGTCCGGATCGTCCGACACCGAGCCGACCAGGCCGTGCCGCAGCGCCTCCTCGGCGTCGAGCGTGGCGCCGGTCCAGGCCAGGTGCGCCAGCACGCCGGCGCCGGCGACACCGGCGAGCAGCCGTCCGGCGCCGCCGGCCAGGAACGCCGCGGGCGAGCCGGTGCCGAACGTCGCGGTCGGCGCGGCGACGCGCAGGTCCGCCGCGAGCGCCAGGCCGAGCCCGAGACCGCGTACCGCGCCGGTCACGTGGACGACCACCGGGCCGGGCGCGGCCTGCACCCGCAGCACCAGTTCGTGCAACTGCCCGCGTACGACCGGCTGGGCGAGGTCGTCGGGCTCGTGCCGCCAGGCGTCGCCCTGGACCCGGATCAGCAGCGGCTCCCCCGGCGTACGGGCGTGGCGCTTGAGCGCGTCGAGCAGGGCCGCGCGGGCGGCCGGGCCGAGCCGTTCGCCCGGACCCGGGTCGGTGGCCTCGTGTACCTGCGTCACGTGTCTCTCCTATCGGCCGGTGAAGCGGGCCGGACGCTTCTCCAGGAACGCGTCGATGCCCTCGATGTGGTCGTCTGTGGACAGCAGCGTCAGCAGCAGCGAACGCTCGTGGGCGAGGCCGGCGGTCAGGCCGACCTCCTCGGCGGTACGCAGCGCCTGCTTGCCGAGGCGGGCCGCCACCGGGCTGCGGGCGGCGATCGAGGCGGCCAGCGCGATCCCCGCCTCGACCACCCGTTCGGCGGGCACCACCTGGCTGACCAGGCCGATGCGCTGCGCGGTCCAGGCGTCCACGAGGCGACCGCCCAGGACCAGCTCGGCGGCCCGGAACCGGCCGGCGACACGGGCCCAGCGCTGCGTGCCGCCGGCACCCGGGATGATGCCGAGGTTGATCTCCGGCTGGCCGAACACGGCGGAGTCGGCGGCGACCACGGCGTCACACGTCATGGCCAGTTCGCACCCGCCGCCCAGCACGTATCCGGCGACGGCGGCGACGGCCGGCTTGCCGAAGCGGGCGAACCGGTGCCAGCACTCCAGCCGTTCGGAGAGCAGGTAGTCGGCCGGGGACGTGCGGCGCAGCTCGCGGATGTCCGCGCCGGAGGCGAACAGCCGGGGGCCGCCGGTCAGCACCAGCACCCGTACCGCCGGGTCGGCCTCGGCCCGGTCCATCGCCGCGGCGAGCGCGCGCAGGACGTCGGCGCTGAGCGCGTTGCGTGTCTGCGGCCGGTCGATGGTGGCGACCGCCACCGCGTCGTGTACCGCGTAACCGACGGGTTCCACGGATCACCTCCCTGTCGTCCACACCAGGCGAACATACTCTTCGGTATGTCGTCAAGATCTTCGTGGACGGCGGAAGAAGCGCAATGCACAAGGGAAAACAGCATCCGGGAAGCGCTTGACATGCCTGCCTGGCACCACCTAGACATCTAGACATACGCAACGGTATGGCGCTGCGCGCAACGACCGGCCCGCGCCGGAGAACCGGGAGGCACCACGTGTCCGTGATCTGGGAGCCACGCCTCGACGACGAGGGGCGCCACTGGCGCGACCTCGCCCGGGACGTGGCGGCACGCCACTTCGCGCCGCTGGCCGAGGAACTCGACCGGGAGCAGCGCTACCCGTGGGAGAGCGTGCGGGTGCTCGTCGAGCAGGGGCTGGCCGGGCTGCTCGTGGAACGCGAGCACGGCGGGCGGGGCGCGTCGTTCGTGACCGCCTGCGCGGTCATCGAGGAGGTCTCCCGCGCCTGCCCGTCGACCGGCGCGATCCTCACCGCGTACGCGCTCGGCGCCACCCCGCTGATGCTGGCCGGCACGCCCCAGCAGCGCGAGCGCTACCTGGGCGGCCTGGCCCGGGGCGAGGCGATCAGCTTCGCGCTGACCGAGGAGGGTGCCGGCAGCGACGCCGCCCGGATCCGCACCACAGCCGAGCGCGAGGGCGCGGGCTGGCGGCTACGCGGCGAGAAGATCTACATCGGCAACGGCGGCGCGTCGCGGTACTACGTGGTCTTCGCGCTGACCGACCCGCAGGCCGGCACCCGCGGCATCACCGCGTTCCTGGTGGACAAGGACGCCGACGGCGTGGTCATCGACAGGTACGAGGACAAGATGGGCATCCGCGGGACGCTCACCAGCAACCTCAAGCTGGACATCTGGGTGCCCGACGGCGACGTGCTCGGCGACCTCAACCGGGGCATGCGGCTGGCCATGCGGACGCTGTCCGCCGGGCGGATCAGCGTCGCGGCCCAGTCGCTCGGCGTCGCCCTGGCCGGCTTCGACGTCGCGTCGCGGGAGGCGGCCCGGCGGGAGACGTTCGGCCGGCCGATCATCGACAACCAGGGCATCTCGTTCCCGCTGGCGGACGTGGCCACCGGCATCACCGCGGCCCGGATGATCACGTTCGAGGCCGCCCGGACGCACCAGGAGGGCGGCGACGTCGGCATCCTCGGCGCGATGGCCAAGCTGTACGCCAGCGAGGTCGCGCACCGGGCGGTGGACACCGCCGTGCAGGTGTTCGGCGGCGACGGCTTCTGCAAGCCCTGCCCGGCCGAACGGCTCTACCGGGACCAGCGGATCCTGGAGATCTACGAGGGCACCTCGGAGATCCAGCGGCTGGTGCTGGGCCGGGCGATCAAGGCGTCGGTGGCGGCATGAGCGCGTCCTGGCGGCTGAGCGTCGACTGGCCCGCGTCCGGCGCCGCGCGGGTGTTCGACCTGGCGCAGCAGATGTACACGGGCATCCCGCACCACCCGAACCACCCGCCGTACAGCTTCACACTCACCAAGCGGCACGGCGAGATCATGTACCCGGACGGCGTCTCCGCCGCCGCCGAGATGATCACCACGGGCGGACACGTGGGCACCCACGTCGACGGGCTCGCCCACGTCTCCCGGCTCGGCAAGGTGTACGGCGGCGTGGATGTCACCGCGAGCCAGTCGTACGCCGGCGGGGTGCCGGACGTGTCGGTGCACGAGCTGCCGCCGATGCTGGCGCCCGGTCACCTGGTGGACGCGACAGTGGCGCTCGGCCGGCCGTTGACACCGGCCGACGGCGTCGGCGCGGAGCTGTTCGAGCGCTGGTTCGCCGACCGGCCCCGCCCCCGCCCCGGCGCCGTGGTGCTGGTGCGCACCGGCTGGGACGAGAAGTGGACGGACAACGCCGCGTACCTCGGTGTCGCCACCGGCGCACCCGGCGTGGACGTCAGCGGCGCGCGCTGGCTCACCGACCACGGCGTGGTGGCGGCCGGCGCGGACACCATCGCGTTCGAGCACATGCCCAGCCCCGCGCTGGCCGTGCACTGCCACCTGCTCGTCGACAACGGCGTGCCGATCATGGAGGCGATGAACCTCGCGCCGCTGGCCGCCGAGCGGGTCTGGGACTTCTTCTTCATCGCCGCCCCGCTGTCCATCCGGGGCGGCACCGGGTCGCCGATCCGCCCGCTCGCCGTCGTACCCGACACCACCGCACCGGAGACCACAGCATGACCGCCGACGACGAGACCACCGCGCGTCCGCCCGCCCCCGGCCGGCGGGACATCCTGGAGGCCGCCGCCACCGCGTTCACCCGCAACGGGTACGCGGCCACCACCATCGACGACATCGCCCGCGAGATGGGCGCCACGAAGGGCCGCGTCTACCACTACTACCGGGCGAAGGCGGACGTCTTCCTGGACATCGTCACCACCGGCATGCAGGAGCTGATCGACGGGATCGAGCCGATCGCCGGCAACGCCGGCCTCGATCCGGCCAACCGGCTCTGGCGGATGGCGCACCACCACGCCGGCCTGATGATGACCCGCAACTCGTTCCAGCGGGTGGCGATGCGCGCGGTCGAGATGCGCCGGCTCGGCGAGGCCCCGGCCCAGCAGCAGGCGTTGGAGACCGTGATCGCCATGCGCGACCGGTACGAGCAGATCTTCGCCGACGTCATCGACGAGGGCCGCAAGGCCGGGGTGTTCCGCGAGGTGGACAGCCGGCTGGCCACCAAGCCGCTGCTCGGCGCGCTGAACTGGATCAGCCTCTGGTACGACCCGCAGCGCGGTGACTACAACACCCGCCAGCGGCTCGCCGACGAGTACGCCGACTTCATCGTCGGCGGGCTGCGCCGGAGCCCGCGATGACCGGGCCGTTCTCCGAGCGCCACTGGCACGAGGCCGAGACGTGGCCGCGCGAGCGGCTGGCCGCGTACCAGCTCACCCGCCTGAAGTCGCAACTGTCCTACGTGTACACCGCCAGCGACTTCTACCGCACCCGGTGGGACGCGCTCGGCTTCCACCCGGGCGACGTGCGCGAACTGGCCGACCTGCGCCGCCTGCCGCTGGTCGGCAAGGCCGACTACGTGGCCGACCTGGCCGCCCACCCGCCGTGGGGCAGCGCCGTCGCCGCGCCGGTCGCCGACCGCCGCCGCGTGCACTTCTCCTCCGGCACCACCTCGAACCCCACCCCGGTGCTGTGGACCGCGCACGACCTGGACCGCTGGGCCGACCTGTACGCGCGGGCCGCGTACAGCCAGGGCGTGCGGGACACCGACGTGTACCAGTGCCTGTTCAGCTACGCCTGGTTCGTCGGCGGGCTCGGCGCGACAGCCGGCTACCAGCGCATCGGCGTGACGCTGCTGCCCGCCGGCTCCGGCGACACCCAGCGCCAGATCGACACGATCTTCCGGTACGGCACCACAGCCGTCGGCGGCACACCGTCGTTCATGCTGCACCTGGCCGAGACCGCGGAACGCGCCGGCACCCCGCTGCGCGACTCGCCGGTGCGGCGCATCCAGGTCGGCGGCGAACCGGGCGCCGGGGTGCCGGCCACCCGCGCGCACATCGAGCAGCGCTGGGGCGCGAAGTGCTTCGACGGGTACGGCAGCCTGGAGTTCCAGCCGATCGCCTGGGAGTGCGAGGAACAGGCCGGCGGCCACCTGGCCGAGGACTTCGCGTACGCCGAGGTGCTCGACCCGTACACCCACGAGCCGGTGCCCGACGGCACGCCCGGCCTGCTGGTGCTCACCCACCTGGACAAGCGGGCCACGCCGCTGGTGCGGTGGGCGACCGGCGACGTGGTGGTCCGCGACAGCGCCGCCTGCCCGTGCGGGCGCACGCTCGCCCGGCTGCCGGGCGGCGTCGTCGGCCGGGCCGACGACATGCTCGTGGTACGCGGGGTGAACCTGTTCCCGTCCGCAGTCGAGCAGGTCGTCCGGGCCACGCCCGGCACCTGCGGCGAATACCTGATCGTCCTCGACGAGGACGTCACCGACCCGGCGACGGGCTACCTCACCGGCATCAAGCTGCGCGTCGAGGTGGCCGGCGACGGCCGGCGGGTCGCGCGCGAGCTGGCGCACGCCGTGCGCGCCGAGCTGACGGTGCGCGCGGTGGTGGAGACCGTCGCCGAGGGCACGCTGCCGCGCAGCACCCACAAGAGCAAGCGCGTCGTACGCGCCGACCGAGAGGCTCCGTGATGGACAGGCAAGCGTTCCTGGTCGGCGCCGTGCGGACCCCGCACGGCCGGTACGGTGGCGCGCTGCGCGACGTGCGGGTGGTGCGCCTGGGCGGGCTGGCCGGCGCCGAGGCGCTGGCGCGGGCCGGCGTGCCCGCCGAGGCGGTGGACGAGACGGTGGTGGCCAACTGCCGACAGGCGGGCAACGGGCCGAACCCGGGACGGCAGATCTCGCTCGCGGCCGGTGTGCCGGTGCCGGTCCCGGCGCAGACGATCAACATGGCCTGCGCCTCCGGCCTCAAGGCGGTGCAGCTCGCGCACCGGTCGGTGCTGTCCGGCGAGGCCGACGTGGCGCTGGCGGTGGCGGCCGAGAGCATGAGCACGATGCCGTACCTGGCGCCGTACACGCTGCGCTGGGACGGGGTGCGGCGCGGCGACGTCCTGCTCCAGGACGGCTGGCGCGACGGCGGCACCGACCCGATTTGCGGCATGAGCATGGGCGAGACGGCGGAGAAGGTGGCCCGCGAGTTCGGCGTGTCCCGCGCCGACCAGGACGCCTGGTCGGCGCGCAGCCACCAGCGGCTGGCCCGCGCCTGGGAGTCCGGCGCGATGGCCCGGGAGGTGCTGCCGCTGGACGAGCTGGACCGCGACGAGACGGTACGCCCCGACACCACACCGGACCGGCTCGCCCGGCTGCGTCCGTCCTTCACCGACGGCGGCACCGTCACGGCCGGCAACGCCAGCCAGATGGCCGACGGCGCCGCCGCGGTGGTGGTGGCCGGCGGCGAGGCGGTACGGCGGCACGGGCTCACCCCGCTGGGCCGGATCGTCGGGTTCGCGGCAGTCGGCGTCGACCCGACGATGATGGGCGTCGGACCGGCGGAGGCGATCCCGCTCGCCCTGCGCCGGGCCGGGCTGACCGTACGCGACGTGGACCTGTTCGAGATCAACGAGGCGTTCGGCGCGCAGATCGTGCAGAACGTGCGCGCGCTGGGCCTGGACGAGGAGCGGGTGAACGTCAACGGCGGCGGCATCGCCCTCGGCCACCCGACCGGCCAGAGCGGCGCCCGGCTGGTCGTCTCGCTGCTGCACGAGCTGGCCCGCCGCGACGGCCGGTACGGCGTGGCGAGCCTCTGCGTCGGCGGCGGGCAGGGCATCGCCGCGGTGATCGAGCGGGTGACCCGGTGATCGCCGTCGTGGTCGGCCTGGGCCCGATGGGCCGGGGCATCGCGCAGGTCCTCGCCGGGGCGGGGCACACCGTCCGGGTCGTGGACGCCACCGCCGAGCTGGGCCGCGCCGGCCTGGAGCGGATCCGTGCCGACGGCGCGACCGGCGATCTCGACGCCGCCGCCGACGTGGAGACCGCGCTGGCCGGCGCCGACGTGCTGATCGAGGCGATCGTGGAGGACATGGACGCCAAGCGCGCCCTGCTCGCCCGGGTCGCCGCCGCCGGCGGGCCGGACCTGCTCGTCGCCTCCAACACGTCGTCGCTGAGCGTCAACGAGATGGGCCGCGCGTTCGGCGCCCCGGAACGCCTGCTCGGGCTGCACTTCTTCAACCCGCCCACCCGGATGCGCCTGGTGGAGGTGATCTCCGGCGCGGCCACCGGCGAGGCGGCCGTACGGCGGGCGCTGGCGCTCGTGGAGTCGCTCGGCAAGACCGCTGTGGTGTGCCGGGACTCGCCGAACTTCATCGTCAACCGGGTCTGCCGGCCGCTGTACTACGAGGCGCAGCTCCTGCTCGCGCAGGGCGTCGAGGCGGCGGTGGTGGACGCGGTCGCCCGGGGCGCGCTCGGGCACCCGATGGGACCGCTGCAACTGCTCGACTTCACCGGGCTGCACACGCACCTGGCCTCCTCGGAGACCGCGCTGCGCGAGTTCGGCGACCCCCGCTACCGGCCCATCCCCCAGGTGCGCGCCCTGGTCCGGGCCGGCCTGACCGGCAAGGCCGCCGGCCGCGGCTTCTACGACTACGCCGCCGAGTCGCCGCGCGACGCCAACGCCCGGGTGGTCCGGCGGCCCGGGCCGCCGAACGGTCCGGCGGCCCGCGTGGTGAGCCTCGGCGCGCCGACCCCGCAGCGGGTGGCGGAGCTGGCCCGGCTGGCGGGGCGGCAGAACGTGGTGCTGGACAGCTCCGACGCCGGCTGGGCCGACGTGCTGCCCGCCGAGGTCGGCTGGATCCGGCTGCACCGGCGCGCCGACGACGCCGTGTTCGCCGAGGTGGTCGAGGACCCGGTCGCGGGCGTCGCCGTCCCCGGCTTCGTCGACCGGCTGCTGGATCACCTCGGCGCGCCGTCGGTGCGGGTGCCGGCGCTGCCCGGCCTGGTCGGCGATCGGCTCGCCCACTGCCTGGTGAACGAGGCGGCCACCGTGGTCGAGGAGGGCACCGCCACCGCCGACGACGTGGACGTGGCGCTGCGACTGGCGATGAACCATCCGCGCGGCCCGTTCGAGACGCTGCGATCGACAGGGGCGGGGACCGTGTACGAGGCGCTGCGGTCGATGGCCGACGCGTTCGGCGATCCCCGCTACCGGCCGGCGCAACTGCTGCGGCGGCAGGCGATCGGCGAGGCGAGGGCCGCCCGGTGACGCGGGACGACGACACCGGCGTGGGTGTGCTGCGCGCCGGCCTCCTCGCCGGTCGGCACGCCGTGGTGACCGGCGCCGGCAGCGGCATCGGCCGGGCGGTGGCGGTACGCCTGGTGGAGCTGGGCGCACACGTCACCGGGCTGGGCCGGCACGCGGACACGCTCGCCGCCACCGGCGAGGCGATCACCGGCGAGGCGGCCACCGGCGGCGGGCGTTACACGTACGCGGTCTGCGACGTCCGCGACCACGACCGCGCCGCCGCCACCGTCGCCGGGGCAGGCGAGGCGCACGGCATCGACCTGCTGGTGAACAACGCCGGCGGGCAGTTCTTCGCCCCCGCCACGCGGATCTCGGCGGGCGGCTGGGCGGCAGTGGTCGACCTGAACCTGACAAGCGTCTTCCACCTCACCACCGCCGCGTACCCGTACCTGCGGCGTGCCCGGGGCGCGGTGGTGAACATGTCGCTGTCCGGTGTGGAACGCGGCGGGCAGGGCATGGCGCACGCCGTCGCGGCCCGCGCCGGGGTGCTCGGGCTGACCCGGACGCTGGCCCTGGAGTGGGCCGCCGACGGCATCCGCCTCAACTGCCTCGGGCCGGGCACGGTGCTCACCGCCGCGCTCGACGCCGAGGCCGACCGGCACGTCCGGGACAACCTGGTGGACCGGGCCACGCCGCTGCGCCGCCCGACCCGCGCCGAGGAGGTCGCCGAGCTGGTGGCGTTCCTGGCCGGCCCGGCCGCCGCCATGATGACCGGCCAGCTCATCCAGCTCGACGGCGGCGCGCACCTGGGCCCGGGGCTGCACATGCTGGCCGAGGCGTACCGGTGAGCCGCGCCCTCGCCGCCGTCGTGGCCGAGCACGTACGACCGGGCCGGCGGGTCTACCTGGGCAACTTCGGCGCGCAACTGTTCGCCGTGGGCCACGAGATGATCCGGCAGCGGATCCGCGACGTGGACGTGGTGATCGCCTCCGGCGGGCTGCTGATGGACCAGTTGCTCGGAGCCGGCGTGCTGCGGTCGGCCACGTACGGCCACTGCTGGAGCCCGGTCGGCCCGGCGCCGGCCTGGAACTTCCGGCGGGCCGCGCAGGACGGCGACACCCGGGTCACGCTGCACGAGCTGAGTCTCGGGCTGCTCACCGCCGCGCTCACCGCCGGCGCCTGGCGGGTGCCGTTCATGCCGGTGCCGGACCTGCCCGGCACCGGCTACGTGGACGAGGACTGGAGCCGGGGCCGGCTGTCCCGGGTCGACTCGGCGTTCGGGGCGGCCCGGGTGGTGCGGGCCGAGCGGCCCGACGTGGCGTTCGTCCACGTGGACCTGGCCGACACCGGCGGCAACGGCGTGATCCGGGGCCCGCTGGGTGAGGTGCTGGTGGCCGCCCAGGCGTCCCGCCGTACCGTGCTCGTCGCCGAGCAGGTCACCGACGCGGAGACGGTCCGCGCCGCCGGGATCAGCATCCCCGGGCTGCTCGTCGACGCGGTGGTCGAGCACCCCGGCGCGGTGCGCCCGGACGGCGCGGTCGGCCGGTACCCGCGCGACGTGCGGGCGTACGAGCGGTACGCCAGCTGTTCGGCCACGCCCGACGGGTTCCGGCGGTGGCTCGCCGAGGAGGTGCGGTGACCACCGCCGACTTCCTGGTCCGGGCGGCTCGGGAGTTCCGGCGCGGCGGCTGGGTGTTCACCGGCTTCCACTGGCCGGTGCTCGCCGGCCAGTGCGCGTACGCGCTGCCCGGCGAGCCGTTCAGTCAGGTCTTCGAGGCCGGCGCCAGCGCGCACCGGCCCGGCGCCGACGTGCCGACGAGCACCACCGACTACCCCGCGTACGCCGACGGGTTCGGCTGGCTGGGCGGCACCGCCGACGTGCTGCTGGCGATGGGTCACCGGTTCGACCGGGTGGTGCTCGACGCCGGCAACGTCGACCTGCGCGGCCGGATCAACTCGTCGTACCTGGGCCCCCGGGAGCGGCCCACGGTGCGGCTGCCCGGCGGCGGGGGCGCCGCCGACATCGCGGCGGCGGCGCGGGAACTGGTGCTCCTGCACGGGGCGAGGGATCCGCGCCGGATCGTGCGCGCGGTCGAGCACGTGACCGCCGCGCCCGCACCGGACGCGCTGGTGCGGCTGCACACCCGGTGGGGCGTGGTGCGGCTCGGCGCCGACCCACGGCTGGAGGAGGTCACCGCCGACGGCGAGGTGCTGCGCGGCCACCTGGCCGCGCTCGGCGTACCCGTCGGCGACGCGGCGCCCGCGCCGCCGGTCGGCGACGCCGAACGCGCCGCGGCGGTCGGCGTACTGCGGCGGGCCGCCGCGCGCGGTTACTCAGTGGCGAAGGGAACGGACAGGGGATGACTGACGACGATCTCGGCAAGCTGCGCCGGCAGGTACGGGAGCTGGTCGGCGAGTGGCGCGACGACGACCGGTTCCGGCCGGTGTGCGACGCGTGGCTGCGCTCGTACGACACGGAGTTCAGCCGCGCGCTGGCCGGCCGGGGCTGGATCGGCCTGACCTGGCCGCGCGAGTACGGCGGGCAGGCCCGCTCGAACCGGGCCCGGCTGGTGGTCACCGAGGAGCTGCTGCGCGCCGGGGCGCCGGTGGCGGCGCACTGGATCGCGGACCGGCAGATCGGCCCGGCCGTCCTGCGGTACGGCTCCCCCGCGCTGCGCGAGCGGTACCTGCCGGCGATCGCCGCCGGTGCGGTGACGTTCTGCCTCGGCATGAGCGAGACCGAGTCCGGCAGCGACCTCGCCTCGGTGCGTACCACCGCCCGCCCGGACGGCGACGGCTGGCGGCTCACCGGCGGCAAGATCTGGACCAGTCACGCCCACCGGTCCACGCACGCCTACGTGCTGTGCCGTACCGGCACCGGCGGCGACCGGCACGAGGGGCTGACCGAGCTGATCGTGGACATGTCCGCGCCCGGTGTCACCGTCCGGCCGATCGTCGACCTGCGCGGCGAGCACCACTTCAACGAGGTCGTCTTCGACGACGTGCGCGTGCCCGGCGACCACGTGCTGGGCACCGCCGGCAACGGCTGGACGCAGGTCACCGAGCAGCTGTCCTTCGAGCGCGGCGGGATGGAGCGGGTGCTCAGCACGTATCCGCTGCTGGCCGCCACGATCGACGCGTGCGCGGACCGGCGGGACGCGGACGCGGTGCTCGGCGAGGCGCTGGCCCGGCTGGCCGGGCTGCGCGGCCTGGCCTGGCGCATCGCCGGTGAGCTGGACGGCGGGCGGGCCCCGGTGCACGCGGCGGCGGTGCTGAAGGACCTGGGCACCGAGTTCGAGGCGGACGTCAACGAGATCGCCCGTACCGTGCTCGACGTCGAGCCCGACCCCGACGGCGACGGACCGGCCGGGCTGCTCGCCCAGGGGCTGCTGGCCGCGCCGGGCTTCTCGATCCGCGGCGGTACCACCGAGGTGCTGCGCACAATCATCGCCAAGGACGCCGCCCGGTCGCCCCGGCGCGGCGGCGACGAGCTGCGGGAACTGACCGACGACGTGCTCGGCGGGCACGGCGGCGACCCGGACGGCCTGCCCGCGCTCTGGTCCACGGTGCACGAGCTGGGCTGGACCGGCGTGTCGGTGCCCGAGGGCGCGGGCGGCTCCGGCGGCACGCTCACCGACCTGGCCGCGCTCGTACGCGGGCTGGGCCGCCACGGCGTCTCCCTACCGCTGGCCGAGACCGTGCTGGCCGCCCGGCAGCTCGCCGCCGCCGGCCGCGACCTGCCCGACGGCGTCGCCACTGTGGTCACCGGAGGCGGGCTCACGGTGGCCGGCGGGCGGCTGCGCGGCACGGCCGCCCGCGTGCCGTGGGCCGCCGCCGCGCGGACCCTGCTGGTGTACGCGGGCGACGAGGCCTTCGTGGTGCCCGCCGACCATCCCGGCGTCCGGGTCGCACCCGGCCGCAACCTGGCCGCCGAGCCGCGCGACGACGTCGCGTTCGACGTGCCGGTCACCGACGGCATGCGGCTCACCGGCGCCGCCCCCGCCGCGACGGTACGCGCCGAGGCGGCGCTGCTGACCGCCGCCGCGCTCACCGGCGCGCTGGAGACAGCCGTGGAGCACACCCGGCAGCACGTGACGACGCGGGAGCAGTTCGGCCGGCCGTTGCTGGCGTTCCAGGCGGTCGGGCAGACACTGGCCCGGATGACGTCGCACACGCTGCTGGCCGGCACCGCGGTGGACGCCGCGCTGGCCGGCCCGGACCCGCTGCGGGTCGCCGCCGCGCGGGTGCTCAGCGGCCGGGCCGCGACGCTGGTGGCGCGCGGCGCGCACCAACTGCACGGGGCGATGGGCGTGACCCGGGAGCACCCGCTGCACCTGTCCACCCGCAGGCTCTGGTCCTGGCGGGACGAGAACGGCACTCAGCGGTTCTGGGCCGCCACGCTCGGCGCGGCGCTGGTGCCGCGCGGCAGCGCGGGCGTCTGGTCCTGGCTGACCGAGCAGGAGGACGAGTCATGAGCAGAGTGGAACTGCACAACGCGGACGGGCGCTGGACGCTCACACTCAACGACCCGGACCGGCGCAACGCCATCGACGCGGAGATGCGCGACGCGCTCGGTGACGCGATCGCCGAGGTGGCCGCCGACCGGTACGCCCGTACGCTCGTGGTCACCGGCGCGGGCACGGCGTTCTGCGCGGGCGCCGACCTGCCCGCGATGTTCGGCGAGCCCGGCCGCGGCGTCGCGGAGATCCGCGCCGACCTGCACCGCGTCTACGACAGCTTCCTGCGGGTACGGGCGCTGCCGATCCCGACGATCGCCGCGGTGCAGGGACCGGCGGTGGGCGCCGGGCTGAACCTGGCGCTGGCGTGCGACACCCGGATCGTCGGGCCGAAGGCGAAGCTGATCGCGTCGTTCACGAAGCTCGGCCTGCACCCGGGGGGCGGCTGCACCTGGTTCCTCACCCGGGCGCTCGGCCCGGAGCGCGCCCTGCAACTGCTGCTCGACGGCGGGAGCGTGGACGGACCAGAGGCGGTACGCGTCGGGCTCGCCGCGACACTCGCCGACGACCCGCTGGCGGCCGCGCACGAGCGCGCCGAGCGGTGGGCGGCGCTGGACCCGGCGCTGGCCCGGGACATCAAGACGTCGGTGCGCACCGCGGAGACGTCCGGTTTCGCCGCCGCCCTGGAGTTCGAGTCGTGGGCGCAGGCGTCCTCGGCGACCGGGCCGGCGATCCAGGAGGCGGTGGCCGCGTTCCGCAGGTGAGCCGGCCGGCGTGAACCGGGCGGGGCGCTCCTGTGCGCCCCGCCCGGCGGCGTCTGCCGGTGGTTGCGGTCAGACCACAGCGGGCTGCGCCTCGACGGCCAGGGCGAGCGAGCCGAGCAGCGCGGCGTCCTGCGCGAAGTCCGACAGCACGATCTCCGGCGGGTACGGCAGCGTGTGGTTGAGCCGTTCGGTCAGCAGCTCCCGCACCAGGTCGTTGCCGGCGACGCTGCCGACCAGCACGATCCGCTGCGGGTCGAGCAGGAGGCAGCACGTCACCAGCTGGCGGGCCAGTTCGTCCACCCGGAGGCGGAGCTGCTCGCGTACCGGGCCGGGCTGCTCGGCGGCCGCGCACAGGCCGGCCGCCCGGCCGTCCACCCCGAGCCGCTGCGCCAGCTCGTCGAGGGCCCGGCCGGAGAATGTCGCCTCCAGCATCGGTTCCAGGCGGGGCGGCCAGCTGAGGTCGGTCAGTCCGTAGGCGATCTCGCCGGACGCGCCGTGGCGACCGGGCAGCACCTCGCCGTTGACGGTGACCGCCGCGGCCACCCCGGTCCCCAGCCCGACGACCAGTCCCGGGTCGGCGTCGCGCAGCGCGCCGAGCCGCAGCTCGGCGTGCGCGGCGGCCTTCAGGTCGTTCACCACCCGCACGTGCGTCAGGTTCAGGTGGGCGCGGACCGCGTCGGCCAGCCGCAGCCGCTCCCAGCCGGGGACGTTCGGCGCCAGCTCGATGCCGTCGTCGTGCACGATGCCGGGTGAGGCGATGCCGGCCGCGACGATGGTGCCGCCGGTCTGCTCGGCGAGGTCGCGCGCCCGGTCCAGCGCCCGGGTGAGGGCCTGCGGCGCGCCCTGCTCGGCGTTCGTGGGCAGGCGCTCGGAGACGAGCAGCCGGCCGTCGGTGTCACCCACGCCGATGGCCATCTTGGTGCCGCCGAAGTCGATGCCGAGCAGGCGCGGATTTGCCGGTCGTTCCATGGTGATGTCAGATCGCCCTTCGGGCCGTCGGTCCAGATCACGTGGTCGCCGCGACACGACGTCCGCGACCACGGCCAGCGGCGTCGGCCGGCCCGTCACTGGCCTGCCCTCGCCGTGACCGCCTCGGCGAGAGCCGCGTCGGCACGGGTCAGCCGGTCGCGCAACGCCTGCGCCCGCTCCTGCACCGCGTCGAGCATTGTAGACAGTCGTCCGACCTGGTCCCGGACGGCCGTCTCGCCGGGCCCGTCGGCCTGGGCCCGGCGCAGCACGAGTTCGGGGCGGACGGCGGCGGCCAGCAGGTCCCGTACCGCGGCGCCGTCGAGCGTCAGGCCGAGGTCGGCCGCGGTGGACCGGACCAGCTCCCCGGTCCAGGTGGCCGGAGCGCCGCCGCGTACCAGCCGGCCGAGCAGCGAGTGGGCGCCCCGGAACGGCACGCCGTGGCGGGCCAGCGCGTCGGCCGCCGCGGTGGTGGTGGCGCCGGAGGCCACGATCTCCTCACCGGACGGCGGGCGCAGCGGGTCAAGCTTCTCGATCAGGCCGCCGAGCAGCGAGAAGAACCGGTACGCCCGGTCGTCGCCGTCCCAGAGCCGGGCCTGCACGTCGGTGGTGGCGTTGTTGGAGTCCTCCCACCAGGCCGCGCCGACGTTGTTCAGCACGCTCGCCGCGTCGGCCGCCGAGGCGCCCGCCATCGAGACGAGGTGCTCCAGCACCACCGGGTTGCGCTTCTGCGGCATGATGCTGCTGCCCTGGGTGAACTCGCCGGGCGTGACCACCCAGCCCCAGCTCAGCCAGTCCATCAGCGTGCGGGCCAGCCGGGCGCCGGTGGCGAGCGCCTGCGCGTTGAGCGTGGCGACCCGGACGAGGTGGTCCGCGCCGGCCACCGCCTCGTACGAGTTGACGATGAGCTGGTCGAAGCCGAGCAGGTCGGCCAGTCGGCGGGGCGAGATGTCCAGGTCGGTGCCGGCGAACGCGCAGGAGCCCAGCGGCGAGCGGTTCATCTCGTCCAGCAGGTCGGCGTACGCGGCGGCCTCACCGGCGAGCGCCTCGGCGTAGCCGGCGAAGACGTGCCCGATGCTGGTCGGCTGGGCCGGGCGGCGGTGCGTGTAGCCGGTGATCACCACGTCGGCGTGCCGGTCCGCGCGGTCCAGCACGGTACGGCCGGTGGCCAGCAGCGCGTCGAGCACCTGGAGCAGCTGGTCGCGCAGCACCATCCGGAACACGCCGGCGTCGAGGTCGTTGCGGCTGCGCGCGAGCTGCACGCTCAGTTGCGACACCTCGATGCCGGCCGCGGCGGCGAGCCGCTTCTCCAGCGTGTAGTAGACGTCCTCGACGCTGCCGTCGTACTCCAGTTCCTCCGGCCGGTCGCCGGTGAGGGCGACCAGGCCTCGCAGCATCGTCGCGGCGGCCTCGTCGGAGATCAGTCCCTGCTCGGCGAGCATCACGACGTGGGCCTTGCTGGCCGTGACCATCGCCGGGTAGAGGTGGGCGACGTGGTGGTCGAACACGACGCGCAGATGGTGCTGTTGGTAGACGGTCAGTGACGGGCTCATGGTGGCCTCCCGAGGTGGTGCGTTGTCGTGCGGCGTGCCGCGCGTGGTCATCCGGTCGTCCGGTCCGGCCGGTCGGCGCCGGGCGGCCCGGGCAGCGGCGCGGCCAGCCACGCCTCGACCAGCTGGCGCAGGCGGGTGCCGGCGGTGACGCGGATCCGGTCGCCGGCCTCCCGGCCGGCCAGCGAGACGTGGCCCGACCAGCCCTGCCAGGGATCCGGCCGCGACTCCACCAGCACGTACGGGTACGGGGTGGGCAGTTTCGGTTTCGGCGGCAGGTCCGGCGCCGCGTCCAGGCGCACCGCGTCCGGGTCGAAGCCGAGCACCGCGGAGCTCTCGTACGCGCCGCCGTGTCCCCGGGCCGGCAGCTCACCGAACATCTCGGTGGTCTCGTCCGGGCCGACGAGCTGGAACCAGTTCACCAGCATCATGCTGGCCCGGTGCCGCCCGGACACCCACTCCATCGCGGCGCGGACGGTCGACATGTTGGCGTCGTGCCCGTTGACCACGAGCACCCGGGTGAAGCCCGCCTCGACGATGCCGGCGAGCACGTCGGCGAGGTAGCCGACGGCGATCTCCGGCCGCAGCGCCACGGTGCCCGGCCACTGCCGGGTCTGGCCCGGGCAGGCGGCGTACGGCGTGGCCGGGAACAGCACCGCCCGGGCGGACCCGGTGGCCAGTTCCCCGGCGAAGCCCTCGGCCAGGATCAGGTCGGTGCCGATCGGCAGGTGCGGACCGTGCCACTCGACCGCGCCGACCGGCAGCACCGCCAGGTCGGCCGCCTCGGTCACGGCGGCGAACGCGTGCCCGGGCACCCGGGTGACCGGGAGCAGCCCTCCCCCGGTCCGCCACCGCTCGATCAGTTCGTCCACTGCTCGGCCCTCCGGGTCGCGGTGCGGCTGCTCTCCAGCCGCCCGGAGAACCACATCACCACGAAGATGAGCAGCACCTGGAGCATGCCGTAGGCGGCCGCGGTGCCCAGCTCGAAGCTGTACATCCGGTTGTTGATGGCGACCGAGATCGGCACCGTCGACGAGGTGTAGATGAGCACCGAGGCGACGAACTCGCCGACACCGTGCACGAACGCCAGCAACGCGCCGGCGAGCACGCCGGGCAGCATCAGCCGCACGGTGATCGTGTAGAACGCGCGCAGCCAGGAGGCGCCCAGGTTGCGCGCCGCGTCCTCCAGCGACGGGTCGATCAGCGCCAGCGTCGCGGAGCTGGACCGGAACACGATCGGCAGGAACCGCACGAAGTAGGCAAGCGGCAGGATCCAGAACGTGCCGACCAGCACCTGCCCGAAGCTGAAGGCGTTGCCGGTGCTGAACGCCGAGATCAGGTTGATCGCCACGACGGTGCCGGGCAGCGCCCAGGCGATCATCACGGCCACGTCGAGCAGGCCGCGCCCGACGAACGTCAGCCGCCGCACCGCGTACGCGACGAGCACGCCGATGACCACGCAGCCCACGACCGCGAGGAGGCTCATCTGCACCGAGTTGAGGATCGGCTGGAACGCCTTGGGGTCGGTGAAGATGGTGACGAAGTTCTCGAAGGTGTACGTCGGCGGCAGCACCTCGGTGGTCCAGGACCGGTCCTCGGAGAACGCGACGAGCGCGATCGCGCCGACCGGGGCGAGCAGGACCAGCGTGGCCAGCACCGAGGCGAGCGGGGCCAGCCAGCGGCCGATCGGGTTGGTGATCTCCCGCCGGACCGCCGAGACGCCCTTGGACTGGGACTGGTAGTTACGCCGCCCCTCGTACCAGCGCATGCTCAGCAGGAAGATGATCGAGACGATGCCGAGCACGGAGGCGTACGCGGAGGCCATCGGCAGGTCGCCGTTGGTGCGGTTGATGTAGATCTGCATCGTCATGGTCTGGCTGACGTTGAACAGCAGCGGCGCGGTGTAGGACGCCAGCGACGTCATGAAGACCAGCAGCGACGCCGAGATCAGCGCCGGGGTGAGCATCGGCAGCAGGACGGTGCGCCACACGCGTACCCGGCCCGCGCCGAGGTTGTACGCCGCCTCCTCGACCGACGGGTCCATGCCGGCCAGCGCCGCCGAGGCGGCCAGGAAGAAGAACGGGTACATGGTGAACGTGTGCACCACCAGCACGCCGGCGATGCCGTCGAAGGCAAGGACCGGCTTGTCGGTGCCGAGCAGCGCCTGGAGGCCGCGCGGCACGATGCCGATGTTGCTGTAGAGCAACTGGAAGGACACGGCGCCGATCAGCGGCGGCAGCGCCGCCGGCACCAGGATGAACGCCTCGATGAGCCGCCGGCCGCGGAAGTGGAACCGCTTGAGCAGGAACGCCATCGCCACGCCGACGACGCCGCAGAGCAGCACGCTCGCGGCCGAGATGAACAGCGAGGTGAACAGCGACTCGCGGGCCACCCCGGAGGAGGAGAGGAACTGGAGGTAGTTGTCGCTGCCGTTGGCGCTGACGCTCTCCCGGAAGGTGGCGAACATCGGCTGGACGACGAAGCCCCAGAGCACCAGGACCAGCGGCAGCACCAGCAGGTAGGGGAACCATCGGGAGTTCGCCCCGCCGGCCAGGCGCCGGCCGAGGGCCGCCGCCCAGCCGGGGGCGGTCGGGGTCGCAGCGGTCACGGCTTGACCACCCAGAGCCGCTCCGGTGTGAGCCGCAGGCCCACGACGTCGCCGAGCGCGATGCCGGCGGGCGCGTCGACCAGGGCGGCCATCACGTCGTCGCCGTCGACGTCGACGGTCACGTGGGTGGCCATGCCGGTGAACTCGACGTGGCTGACCCGGCCGCGCATGGCCGCAGTCTCGTCGTCGCCGCCGAGCGCGATGTGCTCGGGGCGCGCGGAGACCAGCGCGGTGTCGCCCTCGGCGAGACCGTGTCCGGTGGGCGCGCCGATCTCGATGGTGGCGCCGCCGGGCAGGCGTACCCGGACGCGCTGCTCCGTCGCGCCGGTCACCGGCAGGCTCAGCACGTTGCTGCGTCCGATGAACCGGGCCACGAACGCGTTCGCGGGCTGGTAGTAGACCTCGTGCGGGGTGCCGACCTGCTGGACCCGGCCGGACTCCATCACGGCGATCCGGTCCGACATCGCCATCGCCTCGGCCTGGTCGTGCGTGACGTAGATCGAGGTGGTGCCGCTCTCCCGCTGGATGCGCCGGATCTCGGCGCGGGTCTCCTCGCGCAGCTTCGCGTCGAGGTTCGACAGCGGCTCGTCGAGCAGCATGGTGCGGGGACGGATGACCAGGGCCCGCGCCAGCGCGACGCGCTGCTGCTGGCCGCCGGAGAGCGCGTCGATGCGACGGTCGCCGTACCCGGCGAGGTGCACCTGGGCGAGCGCCTCGGTGACCCGGCGGGCCTGCTCGGCGCGGGAGACCCGGCGGACCTTGAGCCCGTACGCGACGTTCTGCGCCACAGTCATGTGCGGGAACAGGGCGTAGTTCTGGAACACCATGCCGGTGTCCCGCTTGTTCGGCGTCCAGTGGGTGACGTCGTCGTCGCCGAAGTGGATGTGACCGGACGTCGGGAAGTAGAAGCCGGCCACCATGCGCAGCGTCGTCGTCTTGCCACAACCGCTCGGTCCGAGCAGCGTGAAGAACTCGCCGGCTCCGATGGTGACGGTGACGTCATCGACCGCCGCGGAGTCGCTCGACTTGGCGAAGCGCTTACTGACCGCCGTCAGTCGGACATCGATCATTTCGTGGGTCCTTCCAGGACGAAGCCGGGCCGTGCCGAGGCACGGCCCGGTTCCGAGCGTCTTAGCCCTTACCCTTGATCTGGGCGTTCCAGTGGGTGATCCAGGCGGTCTCGTTCTTGCCGATCACGTTCCAGTCGACGTCCATCGGCTTGAGGTCGAGCTTGGTCAGCCACTCGGGCTTCTCGGCGATGTCGACGGCGGGGATCTGGAAGTAGTCCTTGGCCAGGCTGGCCCGCAGCGAGTCGTCGAACAGGAACTCGAGGAACTTCTTCGCGCCCTCGCTGTTGCCGCCCTTGACCGCCGCGACGCCGTCGACGAGCACCGGCGCGCCGGAGGCCGGCATCACGTAGCCGAAGGGCATCTTCTCGTTGGCCTGCAGCAGGATGTCCTGGAGGTTCCAGGCGCTGACCACGCCCTGCTCACGCGACATCTTCAGGTAGAGGTCGCTGGGGTTGGCGGCGTACTCGACGGTGTTGGCGTCGAGCTTGCGCAGCCAGTCGTAGCCGGGCTGCGGGTTGGACCCGTCGGCCGTGAAGCGCTGGATCATCGAGGCGTAGATCGAGCGCATGGTGCCGGAGGCGGCCACGTCCCGGATGATGATCTTGTCTTTCCACTTCGGGTCGACCAGGTCGTCCCAGTCCTTCGGCGCGGTCTCCGGGGTCAGCGCCTTGTTGTTGTACATGATGACCTCGGGCAGCAGGATCTCGCCGAACCAGCGGCCCTCGGCGTCCTTGTACCGCGCGTCGATCTTCGAGGCGAAGGACGGCTGCCAGGACTCCAGCAGGCCCTCCGACGCGCCGGCGGCGAGGCCCTGCTGGGTGCCGCCCCACCAGACCGACGCCTGCGGGTTGGCCTTCTCGGCGCGGACCCGCTCGAGCACCTCCTGGGCGCCCATGTTGAGCACCTCGACCTTGCCCTTGTACTCGGGGTTCTTGGCCGTGAACTGCTCGACGACGTAGTCGGTGACCGACTTGTCGCGGGCGCTGTAGATGACGACCTTCTCGGCCGACGCGGAGCCGGAGGAGCCGGTGTCCTTGTCGTCGTCGCTGCTGCCGCACGCGCTGACGGCAAGCAGTGCGCTGAACGCGACGGCCAGGGCCAAACGACGTTTCATTGGTACCTCCATTTTGCGGGGGAACTATCGGAAGCGGGGAAAGTCGGTGTGCGATCCCGTCCCGGGACCGGGGTGTGCCGCATCGCGCCGCGACCGGCCGTCCGGCGTACGGACGCGGTCGCCGCGAGGACGGCGGTGACGATGGGGTGGGTGTGGTGTCGGGGCCGGGGTCAGGGGTAGTCGGGGGCCGGGGTCGGGTGGTGGTCAGGGAAGCGAGGGTCGGGGCACCGCGGCCGAGAGCGCGTAGCTGATCGCTCCGTGCAGCACGGCCTGGTCGCCCAGGGTGGCGCGGCGCACCTCGGTGGGGGCCGGCGTCCGGGCGGAGACGAGGGCCTGGAGCTGGTCCAGGGCCGCGTCGTCGAGTTCCGCGGCGGCGCCGCTGAGCAGCACCAGCCCCGGATCGACCACGCAGGCACAGGAGAGGATGAGCCCGGCCCAGGCGCCGAGCACCTCGTCGAGGTAGTCGCGGGCCGGCGCCGAGGTCGCGGCGAGCCGGCTCAGCTCCCGCACCGGCGACTCGGGCCGGCGGCCCGGGTTGAGCGCGACCACCCGCTCCGCTATGGCGTTCACCGACCACTGGGCCTCGAACTCGCCCACACCGGTGTAGCGGCGCTCGGTCGCGCCGCCCAGCGGCAGGAAGCCGACCTCGCCCGCGGCCCCGCTGGCGCCGCGGCGGACCTTGCCGTCGAGCACGAGCCCGGCGCCGATGCCGTCGGCAACGTGGATCAGCAGCAGGTTGGCCACGTCCGCGCCGGCGCCGGCGACGCACTCGCCGGCGGCCATGAGGTTGACGTCGTTGTCGACGACCACCGGTACGCCGAGCCGCCGCTGCACCGACTCGCCGATCGGCCACGCCTCGACCAGTCCGACCGACGGCGCGAGGCGTACCGCGCCGTTGCTGGACACCCCGGGCACCGCGATCGCGACGCCGCGAAGCGACGGCAGGTTGTCGCCGACCAGGTCGAGCACGAACTCGCAGACGGTCTCCACCACGTCCGCGCCGAGACGCGCGACGCGGTGCGCGATGACCGCGCCCTCGCTGTCGGCGATCTCGCAGCTGATCCGGGGCGGCTCCAGCGACACCGCCGCGACGAGCTCGGCGCGGGGGTTGAACTCGAGCATCTCCCGGGGCCGGCCGGTGGTGGGCGCGCCAGGGCCGCGTTCGATGAGGTAGCCCTCGGCGACCAGCTCCCGCACGAGCGCGGTCACGGTGGCCGCCGAGAGGCCGGTCATCTCGGCGAGGTCCACCCGGGACAGCCGTCGGGCCTGCCGGGCGGCCAAGATCACCGAGAGACGCTTGATCTCACGGGACCGCTCACGGCTGACCGGGCTGGTCGGGGCTTTGTCAGACACGCTTTCTTCCTAGTGAGAAAAAAGTGTGGCGTCAAGTAACGAGATGATCTCGACGCTCCGACCAGGAAATTTTTGGGAAGCCGCAAGCCGGGCGGGCCGGGGCCACCCCGACATGGCGCGCAAAATTGGGCCCTCGCGTCCACATTGGCCCCGCAAACCCGGACAAAGTATTTCCCGCGCCTGCTGCCGCTTCGACACACAGACCGCTGAGCTGGGCGGATCGTTTCTTCGAATAAGGAAGAAAGTCGGCGAGGGCTATTGACGACACCTCCGCAAGATCCCTAGGTTACGGCCCGAAGGCCTTCCGGTGGATCGACCCGTTCCCACCGTCTGCACCGCTCACGCCGTGACGGTGCGCGTAACCACCATCCCGTTGTCGAGCACCACGACCAGTGAGGACGCGTGGTCCTCAGTGGACAGCTGTCCGTGTCACGGACCCGACGCGAGCCACCGGGTCAGCCGGCCCGCGCCGGGTCCGTGACCGTCCCCCAGCCGCAGCACTCCCGCTTCGAGACGAAGAGGTATGCCCATGAGATGGCGCACCAGCGCGGCGATCGCCATGTGCGGTCTGCTGTCGTTGGGCCTGGCCACTCCGGCCCAGGCCAACCCCCAGAACGCAGCACCGAAGAAGTCCGACAAGCCCGTCGACCTGGACATCATGTTCATCGGCGCCCACCCGGACGACGAGGCCGGCCAGCTCGGCATGCTCGGATACTGGAACGAGTATCACGGCATGAAGGCGGGCGTCATCACCACCACCCGCGGCGAGGGCGGCGGCAACGCCACCGGTCTCGAAGAGGGCCCGGAGCTCGGCATCCTGCGGGAGGCCGAGGAGCGCAAGGCCGTCGGCTGGGCCGGCGTCGAGCACATCTACAACCTGGACGCGCTCGACTTCTGGTACACCGCCAGCGCCCCGCTGACCGAGGAGGTCTGGGGCCACCAGGAGACGCTGTCCCGGATCGTGCGGGTCCTGCGGACCACCAAGCCCGAGGTCATCCTCACGATGAACCCGTCGGCGACGCAGGGCAACCACGGCAACCACCAGAAGGCGGCCATGCTGGCCGTGGAGGCCTTCTACGCGGCGGCCGACCCGAAGGCGTTCCCGGACCAGATCAAGAAGGAGGGCCTCGCGCCCTGGCGGGTCTCCCGCATCTTCCAGACCGGCGGCAGCGGCACCGCCAGCAACGGCCCCGCCTGCGAGACCACGTTCACGCCGGCCGAGGCCAGCAACGTCGTCTTCGGCACCTGGCAGGGCTACGAGTCGGCGCGCCACGACGGCAACCGGTGGAACACGGTCCAGACCTGGGCCCGCCGGGAGTACGTGTCGCAGGGCTGGGGCAACAGCTCCTTCCCGACCACCAACCCCGACGCCATCGGCTGCAACCGGCTGACGCTGATCGACACCCGCACCCCGTACCCGGACCCGAACGTCGGCGCCGGCACGGGCGCGCTCCAGGGCGCCACCGTGCGCGCCCCGGGCGGCCTGCCGCTGGGCACCGAGGTCCATGTGCGTCCGCGCACCTGGGAGGCCGTCGCGGGCCAGCCCATCAAGGTGGACACCGTCCTGTACGCCGAGAAGGCCATCCCGGGCGCCAAGGTCACCCTGAACGTGCCGGCCGGCTGGACGGTCAGCGGCAACGGCGAGGTCGGCACGCTGACCCCGCGTAAGCAGGTCGTGAAGACCTTCACCGTCACGCCGCCCGCGCAGGTCGAGGTGGGCACCCGCTTCAAGCTCGACGCCACGCTGACCAGCAAGAAGGACGGCAGCGGCACCAGCAGCGCCCGGGTTCAGGGCACCGCGCCGGTGCGCGGCACGCTGGAGCCGCTGGAGGAGATCGCCGACTTCCGCGCGTGGGCCGTGCGGAACAAGACCCAGCAGCTCGACGCGCTCATCGAGTCCCTGCTGAACATCCCCAGCGGTGGCACCCGCAGCGTCAAGGTCAACCTGACCAACCACGGCACCCGCGTCGAGTCCGGCGCGGTCAAGCTGAACGTCCCCGCCGGCTTCTCGGTGGCCGAGCAGCAGGTGCCGTACAGCGGGCTGCAGCCGGGCGCCAGCACCTCGGTGACGTTCACCGTCACCAACACCGACACGTCGCTGCCGACGGCCAACCGGGCGCCGGACAACGGCGCCTACCGGGTGCAGATCGAGACCAGCTACACCGGGGGCAGCGCCAGCGAGCCCGGCGCGTTCAACCTGGTCCCGGTCACCACGATCCCGAAGGCCACCACCGCGCCGACTGTGGACGGGCACGCCCACGACCACGAGTACACCGGCGAGGTCATCGACATCTCCACCCGCTGGGAGGGCACCGCCGCCCCGGCGTCGGACATCTCCGGCACCGCCCAGCTGACCCACACCGACGACGCCCTGTACGCCCTCTTCACCATCACCGACGACGTGCTCGGCACCGTCCTGCCGCCGGAGGACTGCAAGCGTCCGCGGCGTAACGACAACATCGAGTTCGGCATCGACCCGCGCGGCAACTCGGCGAACACCTCCACCGTGTTCAACATGGCGCTCTTCCCGGCCACGAACGACCCGGCCAACGGGAACCCGCCGTGCTTCGCCCGGGAGCGGGACAACCACCAGGGCGGCCCGGAGACCGCGCCGGGTGTGGAGATCGCCTCCGTCGTGACCAGCAACCCGTACACGGGGTACCGGATCGAGGTCAAGATCCCGTTCAGCGTGCTGCCGGACACCATCGACCCGAACCGGATGGGCCTGAACATCCTGGTCAACGACTCGGACACGCAGGACCTGACCGCGCAGACCCGGGTCGGCTGGTCGACCTGGAGCGGCGTACGGGCCGACCCGTGGCGCTGGGGCAACGCGACGCTGCCGGACCTGGCGGCGAAGCCGTCGGCGCCGAAGGCTCCGATCATGCCGGACACCGCGGCGCTGAGTGTCGACTCGCCGCAGACCCTCCTGCAGTCCGTCTCGGACGGGGTGGCGCCCGGCGGCTACGCCAAGCTGCCGGACGACACCGTGAAGATCAAGAAGGTCACCCACACCGCGAACAAGGTGTCGGTCCAGCTCCAGGTGAAGAAGGCGGGCACCGCCCGGGCCTTCGTCTGGGACGGCACCCGGGTCGTGGCGCAGGCCAAGGCCGACCTGCGCAAGGAGGGCACGCTCGTCCTGCCGGTGACCGGGTCGCTTCCGGCCGGCACCTCGCTGCTCGTCTCGTACGAGCACGACGGCGCCACCACCGCTTCGGCGAAGACGCTGAGCTGACCGGACGGTGAGCGCGTCGACCTGACGCGTGCGCCGCGATGGGCCGGGCCGGCAGGCCCGGCCCATCGTGCCGTCGTACTACCCGGACCGTGAGCCGATCGGCGGACCGGCGCCGATCGCGGCCGGCGCCTCGGCCGGCTCTCGCCACCAGCGGCGTGACGCCAGCGCGGCCAGCCCGGCCCCGGCGGCGTTGAGCAGGACGTCGTCGACCGAGGAGACCCGGTCCAGCCGCAGGACGTACTGCGCCACCTCGACCACTACCGAGCAGCCGGCGGCGAGCGCCAGGATCCGCGGCACCGATGCCAGCGCCGCGAACCGCAGCGGGGCGAAGAACCCGAGCGCCGCGAAGACCAGCAGGTTGCCGACGATCTGGACCGTCACCGTCAGCGGCCCGCTCGCGAGGACGGTGAGCAGGTCCCGCAGCGGCACCAGGCTCACCCGGCCGGGGACGGCACCGGCCCGCTCCCCCGGCAGCATGATCATCCAGACCCAGGGCGCGGTCCCGTAGACGATGCCCACCTCGGCCACCGACCTGCGCCATACCGCCGCCCCGGCGCCGCGCCGGCGGGCCAGGAGCCACACCGCGAGCGCGGCGGCCGGCAACGCGGCCACCGTGACGAGCACGACCCCGGTGATCGTGCCGAACCAGCCGTGCCATCCCGCGACCACGCCACCTCCACCTCCGTCCGGCCGGCGGCCGTCCGGGTGCCATCCTGCCTCCCGCCGCGCGTCGTCGTCAGCGAGCACCGGCCGGTCCCGTCGAGTACGCGGGGAGCCCGGCCGGCACGCCCCCGGTCCTCACCCGTCGGCGCGGGCCGCCGGCGGCGTGGCCATCCGGTGATTCTGGCCGGGCACCCGGAAGTGGTGGAACGTGACGGTGGCGCTGAGATCGAGCGCGTGCACCCAGTGCCACCACCCGACCGGCACCAGCAGCATCTGCCCCGGTTCGAGCACGGTCTCCAGCACCGTCGCCTCGGCGTACCGGGGATGGCGGTCGAAGTCCGGCCGCGCCGCGTCCACCGCGCTGAACGTCCCGCCGCGGGGGTGGACCAGATGCCGCTGGTACGACGGCACCAGCCGGACGTGCTTGCGGCCGAGCACCTGGCAGAGCAGCACCGTGCTGTTGTCCACGTGCAGCGGCGTCACGGTGCCCGCCGGTCCCAGCAGCAGGTGGCCGCCGCCGGCCGGGTCGACGAGGTGCGCGGGCGGCCGCACGTCGGCGGCGAGCGCCCGCAGCGCCCCGTTCCAGTTCTCGTTGCGGGGCACCATGTAGTAGTCGTTCGTCCGCGCGCCGGAGCCGAGCATCGCCAGGTAGTCGACGAAGGCCATGGTGGTGCGGTGCCTGTCGTACTGCCAGGCGTGGTCGGGGTTCGCCTCCCGGCCGGTCATCACCTCGACGACCGCGTCCGGGCAGCTCCGGGCCATCCGGTCCAGTGTCCAGTCCAGCGCCGGCCAGTCCGCCATCAGGCCGTCGAGCACGACCGGCCGGTTGCCGTAGTAGTAACGGCCGAAGAACTCCTCGGCGGTGATGTCGGCCCGGCGCTCCAGGACGCGGCCCCCGTCGTCGTCGCGCAGCACCCGGTAGGTGTCCAGCACCGACTCCATCCAGTCGTAGCGCAGCGCGAGCCGCCGGCAGACGGCGAAGTACGGATGGTCGGCGAGCGCCGCCAGCTCGGCGTCGACGGCGTCGGCGTCCGCGCCGCCGGCCACGGCCGCCGCCCGGGCCTGCCCGGCGGCGACTCCCATCGCCAGGTTCTCGGCGAGCCACTCCCGCCAGACGGGGAGCAGGCCCGGCGCGGCGGCCACGGTCACCGGGTGGCCTCGACGGACGGAGCGGCCGGCGCGGACGGCCGTAGTGCCAGCACCACGGCGTCGACGCGGCCGTCGGTGGGCGGCGGGGTGAGCCGGGGCGCCCGGGTGTACTCGGAGCAGTTGACGTAGGAATTCTTGACGTGGGCCGGGATGTGGTCCGGCGTGGTTTCGGTCATGCCGGGCAGTCAAGTGGAGAGGCGTCCCGGTCCGCCAGGGACGCCGATCCCGTCCGGCCCGGGACGCCGCCACCACGCCGCACGGCCGATCCCCGGTCCCGTCCCGGCCGGGACATCCGCCCCCGGCCGCCGGGACACCCCCGCCCGGCCCGCCATCCGGCTCACTCCGTTCAGGTGGTCCCCGGCGCCGTGCGTCCTGACACAGTGGACCCGACATGCGTGACGACTTCCGTACCCGGAGGGCGGTGGCCTGGGCGGTCCTCGCCGCCACCGGCGTGCTCACCCTCGGCGCGGTCGCCGGCTGGGCGGTGGCGACTCCCCCGTTCACCGCCACGCAGCTCTACTCGCTCGTCGACCTGCTCGACGGCGTCGTCTACGGCGCGGTGGCGTGGCTGATCCTGAGTCGCCGGCGCAGCGGCGGCCGGCTTCCGGGGTGGATCGCCACCGCGACGGCGCTCGGCGGCGCGCTCGCCGCGTGCTGCGGCCAGTGGCAGCTCGCCGTCGGCGGGCCCGCGCTGTTGACCGCCCTGCACCACTGGGCCTGGGTGCCGGGCCTCTACTCGCTCGTCGTGGTCATGCCCTGGCTGCTGCCGGAGCGGCCACCCGGCCGGCTCGAGCGGATCGCCGTCGCGGCCGGCCTCGGGTACGTGGCGCTGACGGTGGCCGTCCTCGTCACCGCGCCGCCTCCGGTGGGCGTGGTGCCGCTGACGCCGGAACTGCGCGAGGCACGCGCCGCGCTGCTGCTACAGCTGTCGCCCGTGCTGCCGTACGCGCTGGTCGTGCTCGGCGTGCTGGCCGCCGCCGGCGTCGCGTGGCGGTGGCGGCGCGGGGAGCCCACACGGCGCAACGGCCTCGGCTGGGTGACCGCGGGCAGCGCGCTGCTCACCCTGGCCTTCCTGACCACGCTCCTGCCGCCGGCGGTGGCGCCGCCGACCGCGCCCGCGCTGCTGATGCTCGCCTCCCAGGCGTTCTTCCCCGCCGCGGTGGCAGTGGTGGTGCTGCGCCAGCAGTTGTGGGGAATGCGGCTGGCCGTGCGGCGCACCCTGGTCTGGTACCTGATGACCGCCATGGTGATCGCCGCCTACTGCGTGGCGGTCGCGTTTCTCGACCGGCTGCTGCCGCGGGCCGTGCCGCTGCCGCAGCTGCTGGTCACCGGCGCGATCGCGGCCGCGTTCCAGCCGGTCCGCGCGCTCGTGCAGCGACGGGTGGACGGCCTCGTGCACGGTGAGGCGCCCGAACTCCTGCTGCACCGCGTGGTGCGCAGCGGCGGCAGCACGAGCGACATCGGCGCGGCGGTGGCCACCGCGCTACGGCTGGCCGACGTGCTGATCACCGAGGACGAGGCGCAGCCGCCGCCGCGTGAGGGCGGCCCGCCGGTCACCGTGCCGCTGCTGCGGGGCGACCGGCTCGTCGGCCACCTGCACGCCTGGCCCCGGCCCGGCGAGCTGCTCGACGAGCGGGCCGGCGAGGCGCTCGCCGTGCTCGCCCCGGTGGTCGCCGCGATGGTGGAGCTGGTCGGCACCAACCGGGATCTGGCCCGGTCGCGGCAACGGCTGGCGGAGGTACGCGACGAGGAGCGCCGCTCCCTGCGCCGGGACCTGCACGACGGCCTCGGGCCGGCGCTCAGCGGCATCGGACTGGGCCTGGCGGCCACCCGCAACCTGCTGCGCCGCAACCCGGACCGGGCCGAGGAGCTGCTGGACCGGTTGACCGAGGAGCTGACCGCCCGGGCTGCGGAGGTGCGGGAGATGGCACACGGACTGCTGCCTCCGGTGCTCGCCGACGGCGGGCTGCGCCCCGCCCTGGACGTGCTGCGCGCGCAGTACGCGCGGGCCGGGCTGCGGATCGTGATGCGGGCTCCCGCCTCGCTGGACCCGCTGCCGGAGCCGGTCGCCACCGCCGCGTACGGCGTCACCGCCGAGGCGGTGCGCAACGTGCACCGGCACGCCGGTGTGGACACCTGCACCGTGTCGCTGGACCGGCGGCCGGACCTGCTCCGGGTCACCGTCACCGACGAGGGCCGGGGGGTGGCCGCCGGGCCGGTCCGCCCGGGCGTGGGCCTACACGCCATGCGGGAACGGGCGCAGGCGGTCGGCGCGACGCTGACCGTCGGACCGGCCGCCTCCCGTGGCACCACCGTCTGCCTGACCGTCCCCCTGGAGCGCCGGTGACCGACCGCCCGATCCGCGTCGTCGTGGTGGACGACCACCCGGTCTTCCGGCTCGGCATGAGCGCGCTGCTGGACACCCTCGACGGCATCGAGTGCGTCGGCGAGGCCGCCGACGCGACCGGGGCCGGGACGCTCGTCGACCGGGCCCGGCCCGACGTGGTGCTGATGGACCTGCATCTCGGTCAGGGATCCGGGATCGAGGCCACCCGCGCGCTGAGCCGGGCGCACCCGGAGGTCCGGGTGCTGGTGGTGACCATGCTCAACGACGACGCCTCACTCGTCGCCGCGGTACGTGCCGGAGCGCGTGGTTACGTGCTCAAGGGCGCGTCGGCCGCGGACGTGGAACGGGGCATCAGGGGCGTGGCCGGCGGGGATCTGGTCCTCGGCGGTCCGCTCGCCGACCGCGCGGCCGCCCTGCTGGGCGCCCGCGCCGACGGCCCGTTCCCGGAGCTGACCGAACGGGAACGTGAGGTGCTGGACCTGCTCGCCCGGGGCCTGTCGAACCCGCTCATCGCACACCGGCTCGGGCTGAGCGCCAAGACGGTGCGCAACAACGTCTCCGCCATTCTGGTGAAACTCCGCCTCGGCAGCCGCGCCGAGGCGATAGCCCGGGCGCGCGACCACGGTATCGGTGTGCCGAACGCCCCGGAACTGCCTCCGTCCCGGGCCCGCTGACCGGCGGGCCGCGCAGTTCCGCTTTCCGATCCCGGGCGATTCCGCACCGGTGCCGGGTGCCGATTCCCGCGCACCTGACCAGGCCGGGAGCGGATCGGTAAAGAGCAGCACGCGCGAGGAATCAAAGCCTTCCCTAACGAAGGCAAGGCTCATCTTCGCCGAGCCCGGACACCACACGGAAACGGCGGTTAACCGCCACCGGCCCCGTATTCCGTTGTTAGGGTGAGCATGTCCGAACTGGCGGCCGACGGGTTTGCGAACCGGCCGCTCGGCAAATACCAGATGGCGTTCGAGCACCACGAGGCCGGCCTTTCCGTTCCGCCGGCCCGCATGACTTGGAGGCACCATGAAGACGCTGTTGCAGTCTCCGCCGGTACGTGAGTGCGCCGCCACCGCGTGCAGCTTCAACGACAACGGCTGTCACGCTCCCGCGATCACCGTCGCGGCGTCCGCCGACGCGGCCTCCTGCGCGACCTTCGTCGAGTCGTCGCTCAGCGGCGGGATCGCTGAGGTCACCGGCGCGGTGGGCGCGTGCGCGCGGGCCGAGTGCGTGTTCAACACCAACCTCGCGTGCACGGCCGAGTCGATCACGGTCGGGCCGGGCGCCACGGTCAGCGACTGCCTGACCTACCAGCCCGCCTGACGAATCCGGACACCGCGCTCGTACGGGTCACGACGGTCACCGTCGTGACCCGTACCGCATGTGCGGCACCCGACCCGCCGTTGCACAGGTAAGCCTTACCTACTACCGTCTGACCTGGGCCGACATCACCCTTCCCGGCCGAGGAGACAGACATGGCGTTGCACCCCGCCGGGCGCCCGGCCCTGCCGGCCGGCGTCGCCCCGCTCATCGTGGGGCCGTCGGCGGTCACCGCCACGCCTCGCGACGCCGTCGCCGCCCGGTGCGTGCTGAGCGCCGCCTCCTCGCTGCGGCTCACGCTCGGCGACACCACAGCCGATCTCCTCCGCGCCCACGTCGTCCTCCCCGACGGCACGATCGTCCTGGCTGTCGACGCGATGAGCCGCACCGGTGGCCTGCTGGTCGCCGCGCGCGGCCACCGCGGCGCGGTACGCCTCGACGTGACCGACCTCGCCCCGGTCGCCGTACGCTCCCGGGTGCGGGCCCGGCTGCGGGTCCTCGGCACCGTCCGCCGCTTCGACCCGGCAGTCCTCGACGCCTGCGATCCGGTCACCGTCATGTCGCTGCTCGACCTGCCCCCGGTGGCGTTGTGGGCGATCGAGCCGGACGAGATCGTCCTCGACCGGGCCGCCGCTCCCGTCGCGGTGGACCCCGGCGCGTACCTCGCCGCCCGGCCGGACCCGATCGCCGTCGACGAGGCCGCCCACCTCGCGCACCTGGCCCGCTGCCACGGCGACGTCCTCGACCGGCTCGCCTCGCTCGTCGACCCCGCCGTCAGCACCGGCGCGACCCGGATCGTCCCGGTCGCGCTCGACACCGGCGGCATCGTGCTGCGCGCGGAGCGGGCAGACGGTCACGCCGACACCCGGCTGCCCTTCACCCGCCCGGTCACCTCGGGCACCGGCCTGGCCGAGGCGCTGCGGACGCTGCTCGCCCGCTAGCGGGCGAGGTGTGCGACGGTGACGGCGAGGCGGCGGGCACGGCCGGGGGGCTTGCACGTTGATTAGATACCTGTCAACCTAGAGGCATGTCGAATCAGCAGCCGCCGATCCCCTTCGTCGACCTCGACGCCGACCCGTCGTGCTGCCCCTCACTGGCGCAGCGCCGGGTCCCGGCCGAGACGGCTGCGGTCCTCGCACCCGCCTTCAAGGCCCTCGGCGACCCGGTACGGCTGCAGCTGATGTCGATGATCGCCTCCGCCGAGGCCGGCGAGGTGTGCGTGTGCGACCTGACACCGGCGTTCGACCTGACCGGGCCGACGATCTCCCACCATCTCCGGACGTTGCGCGAGGCGGGCCTGGTCGACGCCGAGCGGCGGGGCACCTGGGTCTACTACCGCCCACGGCCGCAGATCCTGCGCCAGCTCGCCGGCCTGCTGTCGATCGATCCGGCCGCCGCGGCGCAGCGGTAGCCGCTGTGGCGCCGACACCCACAGGAGTACCCATGAGCACCCTCACCGGGGCCGGCCACGCCCCGCCGGTGGCGGCACGCCTGTCGCGCCTGGACCGGTTACTGCCGGTCTGGATCGGCCTGGCCATGGTCGCCGGCCTGCTGCTCGGCCGGATCGTTCCCGGCCTGGACGACGCTCTCGACGCCGTCAAGGTCGGCGGCATCTCCCTGCCCATCGCCCTCGGCCTGCTGATCATGATGTATCCGGTGCTGGCCAAGGTCCGCTACGACCGCCTCGACACCGTCACCGGCGACCGGCGTCTCCTGGTCTCGTCGCTGATCCTCAACTGGATCGTCGGTCCCGCACTCATGTTCGCCTTGGCCTGGGTGTTCCTGGCCGACCAGCCGGAGTACCGCACCGGTCTGATCATCGTCGGCCTGGCCCGCTGCATCGCGATGGTCATCATCTGGAATGACCTGGCCTGCGGCGACCGGGAGGCGGCAGCGGTCCTCGTGGCCATCAACTCGGTGTTCCAGGTCCTCGCCTTCGGCCTGCTCGGCTGGTTCTACCTGTCCGTGCTGCCGGGCTGGCTCGGTCTGGACGGCGCCGCGCTGGAGGTCTCCGGCTGGGACATCGCCGGCAACGTGCTCGTCTTCCTCGGCATCCCACTGCTCGCCGGCTATCTCTCCCGCCGCCTCGGCGAGCGCGCCAGGGGCCGCGACTGGTACGAGCGGCGATTCCTGCCCCGGGTCGGGCCCGTCGCACTGTACGGGCTGCTGTTCACCATCGTCGTTCTGTTCGCTCTGCAGGGCGAGGCCATCACCGACCGGCCGGTCGACGTGGCCCGCATCGCCCTGCCGCTGCTGGCCTACTTCGCCCTCATGTGGGCCGGCTCCTACCTGCTCGGCCGGGCCATCGGCCTGAACTACGAACGCACCACCACGCTGGCGTTCACCGCCGCGGGCAACAACTTCGAACTGGCCATCGCGGTCGCGATCGGCACCTTCGGGATCGCCTCCGGCCAGGCTCTCGCCGGTGTCGTCGGCCCGCTGATCGAGGTCCCGGTTCTCGTCGGCCTGGTCTACGTGTCGCTGTGGGCCCGCACCCGCCTGTTCGCCACGCCGGGAACCCGGCCATGACATACGGAGGCCCGATGAGCGGCAAGCCCAGCGTCCTGTTCGTCTGCGTGCACAACGCCGGCCGGTCCCAGATGGCCGCCGGGTGGCTGCGCCACCTCGCCGGCGACACCGTCGAGGTCCGGTCCGCCGGCAGCGCACCCGCCGACCGGGTCAACCCTGCCGCCGTCGAGGCCATGCGGGAGGTCGGCATCGACATCACCGGTCAGACCCCCCGGCTCCTCCGGTACGAGACGGCGGAGTCCTCGGACGTCATCGTCACCATGGGCTGCGGTGACGCCTGCCCCGTCTTCCCCGGCAAGCGGTACGAGGACTGGAAGCTCGACGACCCCGCAGGCAAGGGCGTCGACGCGGTGCGTCCCATCCGGGACGAGATCCGCACCAGGGTGGAACGGTTGCTCGCCGAGCTGCGCCCCGATGCCTGACACCGCCCGTACGGTCACCCGCCGGCGTCGCACTGACGGTGGTCCGGTCCTGGTTGCACCGGCACGCGGCCGGAGTTGGTGCAACGATGCAGGCGTGGGAACTGCGAAGACTGCCACCCCTGCCATCTCGCCGCTCGCCGGTGAGCCGATCAAGCGCGCCGACGCCGAACGGCTCGCGGGAGTGCTGAAGGCGTTCGCCGATCCGGCCCGGCTACGCCTGCTCAGCCTGATCCAATCCGCTCCGGACGGCGAGGCGTCCGTCAGCGACCTCACCGCGCCGCTCGGTCTCTCCCAGCCGACGGTCAGCCATCACCTCCGGATCCTCACCGAGGCGGGCCTGATCGAGCGGGAGAAGCGGGGTGTGTGGGCGTACTACCGCCTGGTCCCGTCCGCGATCTCGGCGATCGCCGAGTTGTTGACGCCGCCTCGTAAACGGCCGACGAAGAAGGTCCGCTGAGCCGGGGACCGCAGAGCACCAGTACCCCGGCGCCCGCCGGCCCGGCCGCACCACGGCCGGTTCCGGCGACGCCGGTGGATCAGGCGTTGCGCGGGCGGTGGGCGACGGTGAGGACGTGGGTGGTCGGCCAGTCCAGCGGCCGGCCGTCCGGGTCGGTCAGCGACGCGACCGGCGCGATCCGGTTGTCGATCACCCAGTCGTTGCGGACCGGGGCCGAGGCCGGGCCGATCTCGAAACCCACCTCGGTGAGCAGGCCGGTCCAGTCGGCGAAGCTGAGGCCGCAGAACTGCTCCCTCGTCTCCGACAGCCAGTTGTCGGTGTAGTCCTTGCGGGTCAGGTAGTCCATCGCCGCGCCCAGGGCGATGCGGACCGCGCCGCCGGCCAGCGGCTCGTAGGCGAGGCCGAACGCGAAGTCCACGGCGAACTGGTCCAGCCGCGCCCGCGTCGACAGTCCGGAGACGTACCGCCTGACCTCGGCCGAGGACAGGTCGGCGAGATCCCGGCGCGGTGTCGCCGGGTTGTCCCCGTCGTCGGTGGCGAGCCGCAGGATCACCGGCCGGCCGCCGTCGTCGGGTCCGCACACGTCGCTGTTGATCCACACGCCGCCGGGTGCGGTGTGGTCGTGGATGCGGCGGGCGAACTCCAGCAGCGACTCCCGCTGCCGCCCGTACGACCAGATCTCGTGGGTGAGCGCGAAGGTGAGTGTGGTGTCCACCGAGCGGTCCTTGAACACCGCGCCGCCGAGCACGTTGCGCTGGAAGAAGTAGACGTTGGCGTTGCGGAACACGCCCTGCGCCTTCTTGTGCAGGCACTCCTGGTAGAGGTGGCGGGCCACCTCCACGCCGATCAGGTCGCTCTCCCGCAGCGCGGCCTCCCGGTCGGCCAGTTCCAGCACCGAGCCCGCGCCGCAGCCGATGTCCACGATGCGGCCGGGCTGCACGTACCGGCGCACCGAGTCCCACTTGCGGTGCGCGGCCGAGGCGAACGCCTCCACGTACGTCCGGTAGTCGCGGGTCACGGTGAGGCCGCCCTCGTCCCCGACCAGCGGGTCGTTCACCACCGACCGGATCGCCTCGACCAGCCGGTAGCGCTCGAACACGTCGATCGTCGCCGGGTGGGTGAGCGTACGCCAGGTCTCGTCGCCGGCGGCCAGGCGCAGCAGCACGTCCCACGGCCGTTCGGGCGTCTCCGGCAGGTCCGGGTCGGCCTCGACCGGCGCGATCGGGAAGCCGAGCCGCTCGTACAGCTCGGCGACCTCCGGGGTGGAGCAGGCCACCACCGTGTCGGCCGGGACGAGGTCGATGCCGGTGGCCACCGCGATGCTCTTGAGCGTCACCTCCGCGAACGCGTCCGTGTACGCGGTGTCGAAGATCGGCACGGCCAGCGAGCGCAGCCCGGTCAGCACGCTGAACCGCTCGATCGCGGCCTCCCGCCTGTGGTACGCGACGGGATTGCGACGGGTGTTCTCGTGGTTGGCCGACGTCACCGCCCAGACCACTGTGGCCTCGTCACCGGCGAGCCGACTCAGGTAGTCGGCCTGGAACCGGGTCAGCAGGTGGTGCCGCCCCGGGAAGAGCACGAAGCGGGTCGGCAGGTCGGTCATGGGCACCTCGCCTGGGCCGTGGAGCGGTCGGTGATCATACCGGGACGCGCCAGGAGCGCCACAGGTGCCCGTACCGGCCGTCGGCGGCGAGCAGCTCCTCGTGCGTGCCCTGCTCCACGATCCGGCCGTGGTCGAGCACGACGATCCGGTCCGCGCCGACCGCCTGGCTGAGCCGGTGCGCCACGATCAGCGTGGTCCGCCCCCGCGTGGCCGCGAGAGCCGCCCGGTCCAGGTCGCGGGCTCCGGCGCTGCCGGCCTCGGCGGTCGCCTCGTCCAGCACGGCCACGGCGGGCGCGGTCAGCACCAGCCGGGCCAGGGCGACCTGCTGGGCCTGCGCGGCGGTGAGCCGGTGACCGCCCTCGCCCACCGCCGTCGCCAGCCCGTCCGGCAGGGTACGCAGCCAGGTGGTGGCGCCGACCCGGTCCAGCGCGTCGAGCAGCTCGGCGTCGGTCGCGTCCGGGGCGGCCAGGCGCAGGTCCTCGGCGAGCGCACCGGCGAAGACGTGCACCTCCTGGCTGACCAGCGCCACGTCGCGGCGGGTGGTGGCCTCGCCCGTCCCGGTCAGCGGCACGCCGTCCAGGCGTACCGATCCGTCGGTGGGCGCGATGATCCCGGCGGCGATGCCGGCGAGCGTGCTCTTGCCGGCGCCGCTGGCACCGACGAGCGCGACCCGCTCCCCCGGCGCCAGGCGCAGCTCGACGTCGGCCAGCACCAGCGGGCCGTCGTCGTAGTGGTGCCGGCGCACCGTGACGTCCAGCGCCGCCGCGCCGCGCGGGCCGGCGGGCCGGGCGGCCGGGCCGGACGCGGTGGGTGGGCCGGTC